>CAZSME010000048.1:0-8598 GCA_964607665.1 uncultured Nitrospirota bacterium
GCGCTGTCCCTTCCGTCCCAACACCGTCCTGGCCATGGCGCACTAAATGGGATTGCTGTCTTCGTAGCAGTGCATTCCTAGACCCTATCCGACCCGTTGCCTGACCCTTTGCCCCTCATCCAATCTTGAAATTGTTCTACCATTAGCGCGCTACTTGTGTATAATACAACGGATGGATAAAGAGAGGAGATACCCATGAGGCCGCGCGTCGCCTCAAGAGGGCTTAATCGGGCGCCCATTGCGACACGGCGGAAGGCGCGGGAGGAGGCGTTACAGGCCCTCTTTCAGGCGCATTTTAACGCGGAGGCCCGATCGTCTTTGTTGACCGAAACCGGTGCCGCGCATTTGAACTTCAGTCAACAGCTGGTATCAGGGGCGCTTCAACACCAGTCGGATATTGATAAAACAATTGAGAAATATGTTCAACATTGGTCTACGGAACGAATTACCGCGATGGATCACACGATCCTCCGAATCGCGATTTTTGAAATGATTTTTCTGAAAGAAACGCCACCGAACGTTGTGATTGATGAGGCCATCGAAATCGCAAAAAAATATGGCAGTGAGAACTCCGGGGCCTTTGTTAACGGTGTTTTAGACGCGATTCGCCGCGCGGAGATTCCTTCATGATTGAACGGTACCGACGTCCCAAAATGACCGCCCTCTGGGAGGCAAAGACGAAATATCGCCTCTGGCTTAAGATCGAGCTTTTGGTCTGCGAGGCCCTTGCCAAGGAGGGGGAGATTCCGGCGGCCCTTTTAAATACGATTCGCTCCAAGGCCCGGGTGAATATTCCGCGGATTAAGCAAATTGAAGAAAAAGTAAAGCACGATGTAATCGCCTTCCTCTCCTCCATTACGGAACAGGTGGGTGAGGCCGGCCGCTATCTTCATTGGGGGATGACGTCGTCGGATCTGGTTGATACCGCGTTGGCCGTTTCCATGAGACAGGCGACCGATCTTTTAATCGAGGATCTCAACGCCCTGATGCGGGTCTTAAAAGAAAAGGCGTTTGCGCATAAAGAGACGCTCATGATGGGACGCTCTCACGGGGTGCACGGGGAGCCGATTACCTTCGGCCTAAAAATGGCCCTTTGGCATGAGGAGAGCCGCAGAAACCTGCAACGCTTGATACAGGCGCGCGACGAAATCTCTGTTGGGAAGATATCGGGATCGATGGGGACCTACGCCCATCTCTCTCCCACCATTGAGGCCTATGTATTAAAAAAACTGGGACTGACTCCCGAGCCGATTGCCAACCAGATTGTACAACGGGATCGGCATGCTTACTATATGCAGGTCTTGGCGTTGATCGCGGCCAGCCTCGAGAAATTTGCGACGGAGATTCGACATCTTCAGAGAACGGAAGTCCTGGAGGCCGAAGAACCGTTTGAAGAAGGACAAAAGGGCTCTTCGTCGATGCCGCATAAACGAAACCCAATCGGCTGTGAGAATATTTGTGGTCTGTCTCGTGTGATCCGTTCGCATGCGATGGCCGCGTTGGAAAACATTCCGTTATGGCACGAACGCGATATCTCGCACTCGTCCGTGGAGCGGATTATTATCCCCGATGCGACCCTTCTTTTAGATTTTATGCTGGATCGGTTTACCAAAATTATGGATCGTCTTGCCGTCTACCCTGACGCGATGATTGAGAACATGGGAAAGAGCAATCAAATGGTCTTTTCGCAAAACGTGTTACTTTCGTTAATCCGGAAAGGGATGAAACGAGAGGATGCGTATCGGATTGTTCAAGAGATTTCCAAAAAGGTTTTTGAAAAGGGCGGCTCGTTTAAAAAAGAGGTGATATCGCATCCTGCCCTCTTGTCTCAACTGAGTAAAAAAGATATGCTGTCATGTTTCGATCCGAAAACGTATCTAAAACATATCGATCATATTTACAAAAGGGTGTTTCATTGAAGGCCGGCGTCTACGTTACATTAAAAGACGGTATCCACGACCCCCAGGGCAAGGCGATCGGGCACGCCTTGTCTGTGTTGGGGTTTGACGGGGTTTTGGGCGTGCGCGCGGGAAAATATTTTGAGGTGGAGCTTGCCGATCGGTCCCGTGAGGCCGCGGAAAAATCGTTGCGTGAGATGTGCGAAAAACTGCTCGCCAATACGATCATTGAAACATATCGATATCAACTGGACAAATAAATGGCGCTGGACGGCCTTCTGGAAAAGATGCCCTTTGGAGAAATCTTTCAGACAGTTTCTCTTTGTAAACAATCCGGCATGTTAACCTTAACCCATGAGAAAGGGGTGGGACACCTTCGATTCAGCCAGGGCCGGCTCGTTTCTGCCTCTTCCGACAGTGTCGGTCGGTTGGGGTATACCCTCGTAAAAAAGGGGCTGATCACGACGGAAGAGCTGGAACAGGCCTTGATACTCCAAAAGAATGATCTCGTCAAGATTCCGTTAGGGGAGATTTTAAATAAAGATGGTATTGTTTCTCAGGATGTTTTACAGGTAGAATTAAAAAAGCATTTCGTGGATGTTGTTCGGAACCTTTTGGATTGGACGTCGGGATCGTTTCATTTTGAGTTTGGGCCGAAAGTGGAACAAGGAACGGTTTTGGAGGAGGGGTTGGACCTACCCTCTTTGTTGGTCGAAGCGACACGTCCAGCCGACTCGTGGCGTCTTGAGCTTCCCACGGATATTTCTGATCCCATTCCGGATCCCGCTTCCTCTTCTCGTCACGAGGAATGGGGGAGGTTTCTTTCGATACTTCCGGAGCTTTTAGGCCCGATCAGTACCGGCGAAACGGTCTTACTGGTGTTGCGTTACGCCAGTGAGCTCTTTAATCGCTGTGTCCTTTTTCAGGTTAAAAAAAAGGCGCTCATTGGCGTGGGGCAGTGTGGTCTGCAATTTCGGGATGAGGATGCGGATCAGCGGATTCGGCAGGTGCAGATTCCCCTGTCGGAGCCCTCTCTTTTTAGAGAGGTAATTGAGCGGCCAGAAAGCTACCGCGGGGCCCTTGAGGAACGAGAGTGGCATCAATACTTTGTTCGTCAAATCGGCGGGGATTGGCCTTCGGAGATATTTTTAGTGCCTTTTTATGATGGCTTCAAAACCGTTGCCCTCTTATATGGGGATAATGTTCCCCATCACGCGCCCCTTACCGATACACGGGGTCTGGAGGCCTTTGTAAAAATCGCAGGCGTTGCTTATGCGAGAACCCTGTTGGAACAACGACTAACGGAGCGGAGGAGCAGTGAGTAAAAATAAAAAAATCCTGGTGGTGGACGATTCGGCAATCATGCGGTCTCTTGTGGTGTCCGCGCTGGAAGAAATAAAAGGGGTCGAAACGGTTGAAGCGGCAAACGGCTACGAGGCATTAAAAGCCCTTCCACAACACCCCTTCGATCTGGTGATTACCGATATCAATATGCCGGAAATCAATGGGCTGGAAATTGTCCATTTTATTAAAAACCATGAACTGTATAAAAAGATTCCGACCATTATCATTTCAACCGATCATGGAGAAGCGGAAATTAAAAAAGGGTTGGCCCTCGGCGCGAATCAATACTTTGTGAAACCGTTTGAAATGGAACGCTTAAAAGAGATCGTCCAAAAATATCTGGCCGGTTCATAATTGATGAAACCCAAGAAACAAAACTCGATGTTAAAAGAGTTCGTTCCGGAGGCGGAAGAGCTCATTGACCTGCTTCATCAAAACCTAAATCAGGTTGAGGCGTTGCCGAACAAGGACACGGTTCGGCCGGATGTCGTGAACGCGATCTTTCGGGCCGCACACACCTTAAAGGGGATGTCGGGGATGGTGGGGCTGGATAAGGTCTGTCAGGTCAGTCACCACTTTGAAGATATTCTGGATAAAATCCGGATGGGAAAGGCCTCGTTCACACCGGAGCTGCTGAATCTTCTTATCGATGGTGTTGGATTGCTGCAGTCCTTGATTAAGGCGGCGAGTCAGGGAAAACCCGAACCCGATGTCAGCTTTTTTCAAGATCGAATTCGTTTGTCCCTTGCTGAAAAGCCAAAAATGGAGGGGGACGATCTTTTAGCCCGCCTCGATCTGGGGCCCTCACTTCCGAATCTTTTAACCGAATATGAGCACCATCGTCTGGTTCAAAATATCAAATCATCCGGCAATCTTTATGAGGTGACCGCCACCTTCCCTCTAGAAACGTTTGATACCGATTTGTCGGCGTTAACGGCTCGGATCCAGAAAACAGGCGAGATTGTTGCGACGCTTCCCGGCCCTTCCCCAACGGGGGGGATGGAGTTCCGGCTGATTGTGGCCCTTCCAAAGGATGCCCCGGACTTGGCCGCAGAGATCGCCGCAGACCATATTAGAGTACGCTCCCTCTTAAAAGAAAAAGAGCAGAAGGGTCTAACGCCCGCTGCGCAAGCGCCGGCTTCGCAGGCGCTTCAACCTCAAACAGCGCAGCCCCCTGCTGTCGAACCGGCTCCTCAAGAACCCCTGCCGGAAAGTCCGTTGGGGATGACCACAATGGACGAGTTAGAGTCGATCCGAAGCCTCAGTCAGACGGTTCGGGTGGATATTGAAAAGCTGGATATCCTGCTGAATATGGTGGGCGAGCTGGTGATCAGTAAGGGCCAAATCAGCGAGATCAGCCGGAGGATTTTAGAACAGGATGGAATCTCTTCATTCGCGTTGGAGATGCAGAAGGCGTCAAAAGTGCTCGATAAGCGGATCAGCGAGTTTCAGGAAAAACTGGTGGATGTGCGGATGACGCCAATCGGGCAGATTTTTGAACGGCTGGTTCGTGTGGTCCATAAGGTTTCCAGAGATTTGGGAAAGGAGGTGAACCTCCTCTTTTCGGGCGAAGATACCCGAATGGATAAATCGATGGTGGAGGATCTGGCCGACCCACTTTTGCATTTGATCTTAAACGCGTTGGATCACGGACTGGAAAGCCATGAAGATCGGCTCTTGCGAAACAAGCCCCGAACGGGTACCATCTGGGTGCGCGCGGCGCAGAAAGGGAACCACGTTGTGGTCGAGGTTGAGGATGATGGCCAAGGAATCGACGCGGCAAAAATTCAGGAGAAGGGGTTAAAAAAAGGCCTGATTGTGCCGGGGAAACAGTACAGCGAAAACGATCTCGTGAAGCTCCTTTTTCTTCCCGGCTTCTCAACAAAGGATAAGGTGACGGAGGTCTCTGGGCGTGGCGTTGGATTGGATGTCGTGGCAAAAAACATATCGAATTTATCCGGCATGGTGGATGTCGAAACATTGCTGGGCCAAGGCACGCTCTTTACACTCACGCTCCCAATCACCCTTGTTATTATCAAGGCGCTCATTGTTCAGGTTGAGCAGGAAACGTTTGCAATTCCATTGAGTTCCGTCTTGGAATCTCTCATCTTGCCTGAGGAAGAGGTGCGCACGATTGAACGGCAGGAAGTGATTGAGCTGCGAGAACATACCCTCATGCTGGTTCGCCTTAAAGAGCTTTTTGATTTGGACAAAGGAGAAGCGGTTTCTGGACCGACCTATGTCATCGTGGTCGGCCTGGTTGAAAAAAGAATGGGTTTGATTGTGAATAGCATTAAGGGACAACAGGAGATTGTGGTCAAATCCCTCGGCGATGAACTAAAGAATATCAAGGGGATTTCAGGCGTTACGGAGATTGGCGATGGCAAGGCCATTCTTGTGTTAGACGTGGCCGCGCTGATTCAGGAAGTAACTGAGAAAAAGGATGAAGCGGTGATGGAGCGGGCCCGATAATAGTTGATATCCCCCTCCTTGGATAAGGAGACCAGAGCGTCGGTTGGCGGGGATAGGGGTGCTTTGAAGTTTAGGCCGTCCTGTTTCTAATAGACCGCGTGAAGAAGGCAGAAGAAAAATGACAGAGCAAAAAGAAGCAGAGGTCGGTGGCGAACAGGGGGCCTACCCATTGGAAAAGTGGGATGATGCTTCCGGGAAAGAGCTGCTCAAAATAGAGGAGGGGGTGAAGGTATTAACCTTCTGGCTGGCGAATGAAGAATATGCCATTGATATTTCGGTGATTGAAGAGATTACAAAGCCGATACCGGTGACCTATGTGCCGAGGGTTCCCCCTTATATTAATGGGATTGTGAATTTAAGAGGACGGGTCATTCCTATTTTAAACGTGCATGTTCGGCTGGGGTTAGCCCCCATTGTGCCCGGAAATAAAAATCGGTTTATTGTGTGTCGAACCGAGCTGGCCGAAGTGGGGATTCTGGCCGACCGTGTCAACGACGTTGTTCATCTTGAAAAATATCAACTGGAACCCCCTCCGGCAAAAATCGCGGCATCGGGCAGCGGTTTTATTAAAAATATAGGACGAACCGGGGGGCGTATTTTAATCGTGTTAAACGGCGACAAGCTGTTACGGATTGATCGTCAAGAGATATAGGAAAGGGAAAAAATATGGACGAGATTACGCAGGCACAACAAGAGATAAGAAGCAAAATGGTAATGCTCATCACGGCGGCACTGATTTTCTCCGGTGTTGTTTTGGGCGCGACACTCATTATGAGTACGGTCAAAAGCCATGAAGACCAGCTTCGCGAGCGCGGGCTTCAAATGGTTCGGCATATTGCTCAGGAAAGCTCGGCCGCCCTTACATCGGAACCCGCCGATCCGGTGACCGCCGCGGCCCACGCGGAAACGCTGAAGAAGGTGACCTCTTACATGAGACAAGAGAAAGGGATTGCCTACCTGTTGATTCTTAATAAAAATGGAAAGGTACTCGCGGAAGTCAATGCGTCAGAAGCCGAGGCGATGTTGGGATCAGCGGGGCTTCCGCCAACGGTGATGGCGGGGGACGCCGTTGCTTCAAAGAAGGAGTATGACGCCGAGACGTTTCTTGATCTGGTGGCGCCGATCGGTAATGAAGCGGGATGGGTGCGTATGGGACTCTCTCTTGCCGAGGTTTCGGAACAGGGACGCTCCCTGTTTTCAAAGATGTTACTGCTGCTCACGCTTTTAACGGGCGTGGGTGTCTGGGGGACTCTTCTTTTTACAAAGACGATTCTAGCCCCAATCGAAAAAATGAAAGAAATGGCCTATCGCATCAGCCGTGGAGACCTTTCAGGAGGAGACGGTTCCTCTCCGATATTAGCGAATTTCAGGGCAATGATGCAGCGGATTCATGACCATGTCGGGCAAGTGGGTCTGTCCATGGAAGGGTTAACGGAAACGGTTCAGACGGCCAAAGAAGGGATTGGTCATCAGCTCCAGATTTCAAAAAAGACCTCTTCTTCCATCGAGACGATGAACGCCTCGTTCCTAAAAGTGCTGGCACGGGTTGAAGAGCTTTCTTTAACGGCCCAGACCTCTTCTCCGGCATTGATCGAGATGAGCGCGGCGACCGCGCAAGTCGCCGATAGCACCTCGAACCTGGCGTCCTACGTGGAAGATACCGCTTCCGCGTTGCTGGAGATGTCCAGCTCGATTAAACAGGTGGTCGAGCATATTAATTCGTTGACGAACAATATGTCGGACACCACGGTTTCGTTTAGCCGAATGAATACCTCAATTAACGAGATTGAAAATAACGCGAAGGAGTCGGCGCTGTTGACGGAAAAGGTCAGTCAGGACGCAGACGAACTGGGACGGGGTGCGATCGAAAAGACGATTGAGGGGATGGACAATATCAAAAAGGCGGTGGAGCGATCGTCCTCGGTGATTTTTAAGCTGGGCGAGCGAACGGAATATATTGGAAAAATTCTGACCGTGATCGATGAGGTGACGCGACAGACGAACTTGCTCGCGCTCAACGCGGCTATTTTAGCCGCGCAGGCGGGGGAACATGGCCGAGGGTTTGCCGTCGTTGCCGATGAGATTAAGAGTCTGGCCGATCGAACGGCCTCGTCCACGAAAGAGATCGCGCAACTGATTCGGGATTTGCAATCCGAGGCAAAAGACGCGGTTGCGGCGATTCGGGAAGGAACACAGAGTGTGGAAGAGGGGGTGCGCCTTTCACTGGATGCGCGTAATTATCTGAATACGATTCTGGAAGGGGCCAATCGCTCTTCATCGATGTCCCGGCAGATTGAAAAGGCCACCCTGGCGCAGGTGCAGGGGATTCATCTTGTGACCCAGTCGATGGAGAAGATGAATGCGATGGTGCATCAGGTGAATGGCGCGATGCAGGAGCAGGGAAAGGTGATTGAGCATATCACGGAAGGTTCGGAGAAAATGCGTTTGATTACACGACAGGTGAAATCGGCGATTGAAGAACAGGCCATTGGAAGCAAGCAGACCGCCTCGGCGATTGAAGAGGTTACGTCCGGGATGCAGCAGGTGGGACAGGGGATGAGCAATCAGAAGAAGGAGTCTCAGGCCCTGACAAAATGGGTGGCCGATTTTAGCGAGGCCACAGAAACGCATAAAAAGGTTTTTGACCGGATGAACCAGTCTGTGGAGGACCTTCTCAAAAAGATACAAACGCTAAAGACCGAGGTGGGCAACTTTAAGGTTTAAGTCCAAAATATTTATCCAACGCCTCCGCCTCTAACACGCGCGTTAGTCAACCGAACGCGCGTGTTTTTTTAGGGCACCTCTCTCAACCTACTGCGCGGTCAAATGGCTGCGTTGCGCGGTGCTCGCAGTGCACGTTGCACTCGGAATCCTCATGTACACT
>CAZSME010000049.1:0-8486 GCA_964607665.1 uncultured Nitrospirota bacterium
TCTGTCCAGCACGCTTTCAGGCGCACGATTCCCGCTTAAAGCATGCGGGAATGACAGCATTACTAGTATGCACTTATTAGTAAAACAGCTCTCGTAACAGCGGTTCCAGCTCTTTTTTGACAATCGCGAGGAGCCTATCCCCTAACAAGAGTTTGCTCTCCCGGGTGGGAATAACGACATCCGCGCCCCGAAGAATCGCAATAATCCGGGCCCCTTCCGGAATATGAAACTCCTTCAGCTGTTTTCCCATGATGTCGGATTTTCCCGAAAGATCGATTTCAATAATCTCAACGTTGCTGGCACGCAGAGTCACCAGAGGCACGACGAGGTCGTCCGCCTTGACCTGCTCTTCAATGAGGGAGTTGATCAAGCGGGTGGAGCTGACGATCGCGTCCACCCCCATGGACGAAAAGAGCGATTCATCCCGTGGATCGTTCACCCGTGCGATCGTCCGGGGACATTTAAAGACGGTTTTGGCCACCTGGCAGATCACCAGGTTTTCTTCGTCGATCCCGGTCACCGCGACTAAAACATCGGCCCGATTGGCGCCCCCTTCGCGTAAGATCGGAACGCGTGATCCATTTCCTTCCATCACGGATTCGCCAAATTCGGCGGACAGTTCCGCGACGCGGGTCTCGTCCTTTTCGATAAGAAGGACTTCGTTTTTCTCAGCCAGAAGAAATTTCGTTAAGTGGTATCCAATTTTGCCGCCGCCCACAACGATAATGTACATTTTATTCTGCCCCTCCCAATAACTTCATGAACTCGGAGATGGTGTAGTTGGTTGGACAGATGATTTCAAACCCCAGCATTCGGTAGACATCCGCAAGGTCGGGATCGAATATCCGAATGAAGACCTGTTTAATCTGATACTTTTTTTGTATCGCCTGGGCCACCATGATATTGACGTTATCATTTCCGGTGACCACCACAAAGATATCGACCTTTTCAGAACAGGCCAGGTCCGAGATTTTCTCATCAAAAATATTTCCATGAATACAGTGAATATCCGGATGATCTTCGAGGCTTTTAAATTTTCGGTTCTTATCGTCAACAACGACAATGGTGTGGCCTTTATTGACAAGGGCATTGGCCAAGTGTGACCCCACCCTGCCTGAGCCCAAGATGACAACGCGCATTTTTCCTCCAACCCTGGGGTAATCCAGGGGTGATGTAACGCCCCTAACAAACCACCCCTCCCCCTCCTCAACCCAGGAGGGGAGTAAGAATACGAACCGTGCTTATGCTCCCTCCTCTTTTAGGAGGGGCCGGGGTGGTATATCGCAATGATAATGGGCGGATGATAACCCCATTCGAAGGACGGTTTCAAGGGGAGGTCTGCCGCGGGGTCATGTCGGTCTCCGACCCCCTCGCACGCCCTCGAGTCAGCCAGAGAAGATCGCAGCCGATCCCCGGCAGGGCCGCGGCAATCTTTTCCCCTTCCTCGGAGGTTATTGGGTCTAAAAGCGTCAGATCGGGTGAAAGGGTTTTGACCAAATCTTTTAACCCCAGCGTAACGTCACGAACAGGGTGGATCATGATCTTGTGTTTCACGCGATCGCGTTTCAACCGCTTGGCGATTTTTTCAAGCCTGTCCGAAACGATCTTCTGATCAGCAGGGGAAACGGCAAGGGGAAGGGCACGGGAAACATCCACGAGGGCGCAAAGCGTGATCTCTTTGTCTCGAACGGCAGAGAGGCGGCCCACTAACGATACCACGCGCGCCGGATCCAACTTCTCGTGAACGGGGAGGAGGATTGAAAGGGAACGCCGATCGCCCTTAGGACGGGTTAAGCCTTCGCCTAATAAAATATGGAGATCCATTCCAATCGGGGTCAGTTTTGAAAGGAGCTGTGTTTCTCCGCGCGGGGCGGCTAAAAATACCGCGTTCGGAGAGAGGTCCGACATAATGCCGTGTAGACCTGCTTCCAATGTTCGGACATGGGCGATTTCAACCGTGGGAGGAAACCCGAGGTCCTGCGCAAACGACTTTGCCGAGTCGAGGGTCTGTCCCGCCTCTTCGATCTTTTTCGTGGAGGCCGACAAAGGGAGAAAATGGGGAACCTCCACCATGTAGGTGATATGAAGATGGGTTAATCGGCGTTTTGCAAGCCGGCAGGCCAGTGTGAGGGCCGGGTTTTCGATGAGATTATTTCCCACCACCACCACATGTAACTCCCCGGTGCCCACCGGCCTCTCCGTATAGCGGGTCTCGATTCCAAGAATCCGTTCGGCCTCTTCAACCGTGTCGATCACGATAATTTCCGATCGAAGCCCCGGGATTTTCCCAACTGTCTGACGCAAGTCAGGTGGCAATCCGGCGAAAACAATCTTGTGTCCCTGCGCAGTGATCTCTGCAATGCCCTGTTCGAAGGTTAAAACCCCTTTTGGCGTTGTTTTGTTCACCTGACGGCAATCCACAACGATCCCTCCCGGGGAATGCTCCAACAGCAGTTGGGCCGCCGCGCGAATCGTTTTCCAGTGGTTCCGTTCAATCGCGCCGCATAGGGTAATTCTACTTTTTCTCGCCTCAATAATCATGGGTACCTCTAAAAACCTACTGCGCGGCCAGACTGCTGCGTTGCGCGGTGCTCAGAATCCTCATGTACTAAACGTACACTGCGGTTCCTGCGCGCCGGGCGCCTTGCATTCTGTCCGCTCGTGACGGTTTTGAGATGTCCCATCATTCGGTTTCTATTTCTGCCGCAGAGAGGGGTGTGCGCAAGCTGATGACCACAACATCGGGGTAAAACAAAAGCGTCCACTTCAACAAAAGGCCGGTCTGATTATGGAGCAGGTTGTTCAGCCACCCCGAGACGACGAATTCCGGAATCATCACGGTGACTTTGGGATGCTCCTTTTCCTTTTCAACCTCCTTCAAGTAACGAATCACCGGTTCCGTCAGGGAGCGAAACGGCGACTCCAAAATGACCAACGGGACATCGCCCGCCCAGCGATCCCATTGCAATTTGAGTTTTCGGGACTCCTCTTGCGACAACTCGATATGCAGACCCCGGATATCGGCTTGAATAATTTTGGCATAATGCAGCGCGGTGATCACGGCCTGATGCATTCCCGGGACCAATAAAATGAGGACATGGGAAGGGGCCGGTTCAAAAGGGAGAATCGTTGGAGAGGCAGAAAGCGACGTATAGTGACGGTGAATCTTAAAGAAGATCAAGGTGAGGGCCGGGATGATAATCAGAATAATCCATGCCCCCTGCGAGAACTTGGCCGCGGCAATCACAAAAAAGACAACGGCGGTGGTGGCGGCGCCGATGGCATTGATAACGACCGACCGCTGCCAGCCGGGCGTTTTCAGACGGAACCACCGACAGACCATCCCCGATTGTGAAAGCGTGAACGATAAGAAAACGCCGAGCGCGTAGAGCGGTACCAACGCATGGGTGTTGGCGTCAAAGATGATGACCAATAAAGAAGCGGCGATTCCCAATACGATAATGCCGTTGGAATAGACCAGCCGGTCTCCAATACGGGAAAATTGTTTTGGGAGAAATCCCTCTTCGGCCTGTAACGCGGAAAGTCTGGGGAAACC
This sequence comes from uncultured Nitrospirota bacterium, assembly GCA_964607665.1. GTDB lineage: Bacteria > Nitrospirota > Nitrospiria > SBBL01 > SBBA01 > CAZSME01. Next base: position 3,557 of record CAZSME010000049.1, read on the forward strand.
GGCAAAGCTGGTATTCGCGGCAAGGATCAGGATGAGGGCGGTGACGGCTTGAATCAGATAATAAAACCCGCCGGTTCCCGTTAAGGATCGCGTGAGTTTTGAGATGACGGTTTCATCATGAGACGGGACAATCCCAAAATGATGGGAAAGCCATGTGATGCCGGAGAAGAGGCCGACCAGAATGAGCGCCATCCAGACCATGGTGATTCCGGCATTTCTGGATTCGGGTGGACGAAACGCCTTGACCCCGTTGCTAATCGCTTCCACACCGGTTAATGCGGCGCATCCGGAGGCAAACGCCTTCAGAAGCAGGAAGGTCGTGATCGGTTGTGCCGCGGCAATCGGAATAGCGGGGGGAGGGGCCGATCCGAACGATTGAAAAAGCCCATAGAGGATCATCGCTCCAAATGAAAAGATAAAACCATACGAGGGAATCGCAAATAAAATCCCGGATTCCTTGGTCCCTCGAAGATTCATCAGCATGACCAACCCAATCATGGCAACGCAAATCAGGACCCGATGGGGAAACAGGGATGGAAAGGCCGAGGTGATGGCCGCGACGCCCGCGGACATCGAAACCGAGACGGTTAAGATATAGTCGATGGTGAGGGCGGCGCCGGCGATCTGTCCTGGAAACAATCCCAGGTTCTCACGGGCGACCGTATACGCCCCTCCGCCGGAAGGGTAGGCCTTAATGGTTTGTAGATAAGAAATGGTAACGATGCCGAGTAACGCGGCGATTAAAAACGCAATCGGGATCGAGTAGGAAAGGGCCGCGCTGCCTGCGAGCATTAAGACCAGCAGGATTTCTTCGGTCGCGTAAGCGGTGGACGAAATCGCGTCGGATGCGAAGATCGGCAGGGCCAGCAGTTTTGGAAGGCGCTCTTCCAAGGCCCGTTCCGTTTCAATCGGTTTTCCGATAAAGACCCGCTTAAGTATCCGGAGCATCAAATCCTTTGAAGGAATTTACAATTTAAGATTTACGATTTTCGATTTGCGATTTTAAATCTTAAATCTTAAATCGTAAATCATAAATCTCACGACGATGTCGTAAACGACTGTCCGCAGCCGCAGGTGGATTTTGCATTTGGATTTTTAATTGAAAAGCCCGTGTCCTGAAGGCCGTCGTTGTAATCGACCTCTGTACCGGTCAGCATCGGCGCACTATAAGGATCAATAAAAAGCTTTATGCCATTCATTTCAAGCACGTTATCGTCTTCGGCCTCTTGTTTCTCAAAGGCCATTCCGTACTTCAATCCAGAGCAACCTCCCCCGGTGACGTAGAGGCGTAAACCGAACCCGTCTTTGTTCTCAGCCGACATGAACGCCTTTGCTTTATGAGCGGCTTTTTCGGTGATGGTGACCATCCTATTTATTTCGCCTTTCTTTAATGAAGGATTTTAGCAGGTTCTCACAACCGTTACAACGAGAACGTGCCTTAGAGTCCTTTCCCCACACGTTGGCAGCTTGATTCTTTAATGTGAGACAAAAATTCGTCTCTAAAGTGGAGCAGGATCGATTCCACCGCCAGCACCGCCCCTGTTAAGAGGTAACACTGTCCCCGCCCCTTAATCATGGAGCACAGTTGTTCCACCTCTGTGATATCGGTCTCGGCGCCTTCGCCCGCATCAATCTTTTTTAAGATTTGCGTTACGTTGGCCAGCCCCAGATGGCAGGGAGGACACTGCCCGCAGCTCTCCTTTGCGAAGAAACCGGCATACGTGATCGCCGCTTTCACCATGCAATCGGCCTCTGAAAAGACGATCACCGCACCGGTTCCGAGGCTGGATCCAACGGATTTCAACGTATCGAAATCAAGGGGCAGGTCGATCTGACCGGCCGGAAGAATGGTATTGGAAGGGCCTCCTGGGAAAACGGCCTTAACCTTTCCCCCGCCGGGAATGCCACCTCCATGATTTTCAATAAGGTCACGAAGCGGCGTTCCTAATGGAAGCTCATAGAGGCCTTTTCGTTTGACCGCCCCCGTTAAGCTAAAGATCATTGTTCCAGAGGAGGGGGTTCCAATGGACGCGGTGGAAGAGGGGGCAATCTTTCTATACCAGTCCGCCCCTTCACGAATAATATGGGGAATATTGCAGGTCGTTTCGAGGTTGTTAACGACCGTTGGTTTTCCAAAAAGACCGTGCACCGCCGGGTAGTAGGGCGGCTTTTGCTGCGGCTTTGCGAGGCGACCCTCGATGACTTCTAACAGTGCGGTTTCTTCTCCGGCCACGTAGGTGCCGGGGCTTTTCGCAACATGAAGGGTGATACCGGTTGTCGAGCTGGCGCCCCCCAAATGGCCATGGTGTTTGGCCTCGGAGAGGGCGTTATCTAGAAACTGAAGCTCTTCCTCGAACCCCCCATTGATATAGAGGTATCCCTCTTTGGCTCCAATCGCAAATGCAGCGAGCAGTGCCCCTTCAATCAGCTGATGTGGATTGGATCGTAAAAGATAACGATCTTTGAATGTCCCCGGCTCATCTTCCGCGCCATTACAACAGAAGTAGTTTGTATCGCTTTGCTGGGAGAGCACCAGCTCCCACTTTTTTGCGGTGGGGAAGCCCGCCCCGCCTCGTCCACGCAAGCCCGACGCTTTTATTTCTTCCAAAACGCCCGAAGGCTTCAGGGTATGAATGGCTTTGGCAAGCCCTTCGTACCCGCCCCGTTTGATATATTCGGAATAAGAAAGCGGCGTGACATGGAGAAGCGTGTCGAGCAGGATATCCCTCTCTGTTAAGATATGCCGATTCAGAGCCACTTCTCCTGCTTTTTTGGGCGGGGGGTTCGGACCCTCCTGCGTGTGGGGCGACCCACCGGGTCGCCCCTACCATGGGGCAAGGGGAGATTATCGTGAGGACATTAACTTTCTGTTTCTTGCCTGGTGATGGGGCCGTTTCTGTCGGTTGGCCAAGATAACGGGATCAATGACTTCCCCGCAAGGAATACACCGCAATCCATAAAAATGGAGATGACCGGTATCATCCTGTAGATCCTGGTAAAAATCAGAAACCATTCCCCCGCCACATCGTGTGCATTTCATTTGTTGTCTCCTTTGCTTATACGGATATAATTTGTATAAGCAAATGCAATGCCACTATTAATTTTATTTATTTTCAATAAGTTATATTAAATTCGTCTTTATGGTTGATGTTTCTTTTTGAAACAAAATATTATATTTATACGTTTTTAATAAAAATACTATATAAAAACAAATAGTTAATAAATATGTTTCAATATGAAACATGTTTCAATGTGAAACAATCACTCTTCTTTGATGATGAGATAGGCCTTGGCCCTCCTCCAGAGGGTGGTTCGGCTAATGCCCAGCTTCTTTGCGGTCTTTCCGTAGTTCCATCCGGTTTCATGCAAAACCCGCAACATGACTTCTCGTTTTATCGCCTCTAACGGTTTCTCTTGTTTGGGCAGGTCCTGAATCTCTGGAGTTCGATGCGTACTTAACTTCTCTTTGACCTCATCTAACAGCTTGGTCACCACCTCAATTTCGGCGCTTCGATGAATCTCTTTTTGGAAATGAGCGGCCTCTAGTGTCTCTCCGGTGCAGAAGACCATCGCATGTTCAATAATATTTTCCAGCTCCCGGATATTGCCGGGATAGTCATACTGGGTCAAAATCTTGATCGCATCGAGGGAGACATGCGCCACTTTTCTCCCCATCTCCTTATTAAACCGCTGGATAAAATGGTTCACGAGGTGGGGGATATCGTCCTTTCGCTCTCGTAACGGGGGGAGATGAATCGGAACAACACGGAGGCGGTAGTAGAGGTCCTGCCGAAACGTGTTCTGTTTCACCGCATTTTTTAAATCTTTATTTGTGGCGGCAATAATTCGGACATCCACCTTAATCCGGTTGGATTCTCCAACCCGTTCAAACTCCCCTTCTTGAACTACCCGCAAAAGCTTGACCTGTGTGGTTGGGGAGATCTCTCCGATTTCATCTAAGAAAAGCGTTCCTCCGTCGGCCAGCTCAAACCGGCCCATCTTATGCCCAATGGCCCCGGTAAAGGCCCCTTTCACATGTCCAAAAAGCTCGCTTTCCAACACCCCTTCCGCCAACGCGCCGCAATTCACCCGAATAAACGGCTTGTCTTCTCTTAAGCTGAGTTGATGGATCGCATGGGCCACCAGCTCCTTACCGGTTCCGGATTCTCCCTCAATGAGTACGGTGGCGTTGGTTTTGGCAATTTTGGGCAGACGATCAAAAATCTCCCGCATTTTTTTATTCTTCCCAATAAAATTTTCAAGGGAGTATTTGGCGCGCACCACCTCTTCCAAGGCGGTACTTCGAATCCGCTCTTTAACCAACTGCCACATGAACATTGCCGAGAGCCGACCCATAATCTCCAGCTTCCGGGGATAGGCCCGGAGGTCCTTTTCAACCGTAGGGTTCCCCGTAACGTCAATGACAAGATCGATCTTGTCATTGAGCAGCTTCTGATATTCGGTTACGATCGGAATCTTCAGCCGACGGGCAAGATCAAGCGCGGGCGCATTTGGATTGAGATCGGCAATGCCGACGATTTTAACCAGCGGGTCTTTGTGTAAGATTTCGATAATCGCGGCGCCGCCGCGACCGGCTCCGATAATCGCGACTTTTGTTATTTGCATTTCTGACTTTCCGGGCTGTCCAGTGGGGGACAGCGGGCTGCGGTATCCTAAAGCAGCTTGTCGACTTCCTGATGAAGGGTCTCAATCGCAGCAACAGATCGTTTCAGGGCAGCGGCCTCGTTCTCGTTGAGGGAAAGCTCGATAATCTTTTCGACCCCATTATTGCCCAGCCGGACGGGCACGCCCGTAAAGAGATTATTGATTTTATATTCTCCCTGACACAACACGGTACAGGGAAGGATTTTCTTCTTATCTTTCAGAATAGACTCCACCATTTCGATAACGGCGGCCGATGGGGCATAAT
>CAZSME010000050.1:0-2643 GCA_964607665.1 uncultured Nitrospirota bacterium
CTGTAATATGGGCATACTCCATTCGAAACGCTTTCTCAAACAACCCTGACGGCAGATAGAGACCTGTTATATAGGCCTTCTGAGAAGGCAGATATCCCGCCTCATCCTCCCCGCCCAGCTCTCCGTAAATTTGTGCGTTGGGTAACGTCAGCTTAAAATCAATCCCCGCAATGGAATTAGAAAGTTCGTTTTCGTGCTCACGATTCTCTCCAAACCAAATTACCCAGAGGCGGGATGGGCTGATTCCCGGCCGCCCCTCTCCACCCATGATGATGGTCCGGGTCAGGCCAATCTCTAACGCGGGGTCGGGCTTAAAATAAAATCGCGTTCCTTGAAAATACGGCTCGGGAATAACCCGATCTCGTTCGAGACGGCTGATAAAAACATCCAAATGAAACGGCCCCAAGTAACGAAGAGGCCCGGGAAGGGAATATGGGCTTCCATTAAAGAAACGGACCATCGGCAGCGGCTCGGCATTATTGGTAAGAAACAGCCCACCGTGCGCCCCCGGTCCCCACCAAAGCGATTCCTTGCCGATATCAACATTAAGGTAAGTCGTCGCAAATCGGAGATATCCTTTGTGAATTATCCCTTCTGTTTCTCCATTTACAGAAACAAGCGGTTTCAAATAGACCTCGATGGGATCACGCCCGCTACGCAGAACAACGCTGACGTATCCATTCAAACCTCCTTCTGGCTCTATCCCTTCGTTGTTATAGATGAGACTATGTTGAAACCCCTTGTTGCCAGGGGGGGGTAACACGGACGGCGCTCCATCTAAATAAAGAAGATGTGTCTCTGGCGACGCCATGGACAGGGCGACAGGAGGCTCAGCGCCTACATGGGACAGGGGGATGAAGGGAATCGCTAAAAGAAACCATAGAACCCACCGCATTAGAAAATCCGGATAAAAACTCCGGCGGTAAGCGCCAGGTTCGCCAGAATCTGTGTAATATCCTTGATCTCCCGCAACCAGGCAATCCGTTCAAGTTTTTCAGGCACCACGACGGTATCGCCTGTTTCAAGCTCCAGATTGACAAACTTTTTCCCAAAAAAGCCGCTCCCTATCTGAGTCCTACTGACTGCGGTTCCATCCACTTTCAGGATATACATTTCTGACGCCTCAGCATGCTGGCCCATCCCTCCCGATTTTTCCAACGCATCAGCTACGGTCATCCCGGACTGATATAAAAAACTCCCCTGATTATAAACAGAGCCCATCACCTGAACGGAAGAGGGTTTCTCCGGCACAAAAAGGGTGTCTTGATCTTCCACGGCGATATCGTAGGGAGAACGCTTAAACGACTCAAGATCAGAGAGTCGGATCGTCATGCGGCCAATAGGGATGGCGGCCCTCATCTTTGCCAAAAGGGCCCGTCGTTGTTCCAGTGCCCCTTTCTGTTGCGCGGCCGCTTCCGGAGACAGGGCCGTTTCAATACTGGTGGCCGATCCCGAAAGGAACTGCTGTTCCAAGCGGTCGATTGTTTCCGTTAAGTGTTTTGTCTGGACTTCCCGAACGGACTCACGGGTAAAAATGGCGCCTTTCAAATAAGCCTTATCGGTAAAGCCGCCGGCCCGTTCAATAACGGACGATAAAAGCTCCCCCTTCTCTACGATATAAACCCCTGGAAATCGGACCTCTCCTGTCAGCTCAATCCGCCGGTAAAGCTGCCATTGAGGAACATCCTTTATTAAGATAAAATCGTTCTTTTCTAATAACCGGTCGTGCCCCGGATCTCCCGCGATGGCCTTCGTTATATCTACTGTAATGCGTTCTGTTCGTGGGCCTTCCTGGGTTACCTTCAGTCGATTTAACTCCCCCAGATGAAAGGCAAAATATTTTAAGCCGCCGGCCATAGCAATCAAATCTGAAATGCGTGTGCTCCCCACTTTCAAGCCATATTCGCCCGGAGCACCCACGGCGCCATCAATAAAGATAATATCTTTTTCCTCCCTCACGGGAAAGATGGTTACAAGGTCCCCCTCATTTAAAACAAAATCCTTTTTAGGATCGTTCTCAACATCGATCAAGTCACTTTCCAAGAGCGTAATGAACTGACGACCTTGAATCCTTTGAACCTGTACCCGGCCGGAGAAGGCGACAGGACTTAAGCCCCCCCCCATTTTTATTAAATCGAGCAGCCGTGTTTCACCCTTTAACTCATAAATCGCGGGGTTCTTCACGTTCCCCGCAATCCCCACAAGCGGACCGACCGGCGGGATAAAAATCACATCCTCCGACATCAAGCGAATATCTTTTGTTTTATCCCCTTTTAACAAGAAGTCATACAGATCGAAATGGACAACGGTCTCTCCGTTCCGTTTGACCTGAATGTCCCGTAATGTCCCCGATTTGTTTGGCCCTCCTCCAGAAAAAAGGGCATTGATCAGTGTAGAAAAGGATGACAACGTATAACCGCCCGGCCACAGGGCCTGTCCGACGACATAAACCTGCATCGATCGAAGGCGTCCCATGCTCACATTCATCTTGATCTCAGAGGGGCGGTAATAACGGGAGAGTTCTTTCTCCATAACGCTTTTCGCTTCGGAAAAAGTTAGCCCGGACAGATGCAAAACGCCAATCTCAGGGAGGACAATTTTCCCTTCTGAATCAATTGTGGGGAAATACTCTAAATCGATTTT
>CAZSME010000050.1:2743-5388 GCA_964607665.1 uncultured Nitrospirota bacterium
TCTCTTCGGCATGTTGACTCCCGGGACACCTCCTTTGTTTTATTTCATGTTTTCTCTTCAGATCCCTCTTGAGCCCCTCCTCTGTGATCTCATCGTGATCAAGAGATCCTCGCTTCATTCTCCGTTTCATTCGCTCATTTTTTTGGGCCATATCCCTCTTCTTGTCCAACGAAGAGAACTTAGACGGCCCACCGGATTGAGACAGCTCTTCAAAAGAGATTTCCTTCGCGTAAAGAATTCCTGAAAGACCGACAGCGATAACAACAAGTAGTAAAACGAGAGACAGACCGCTCTTCTTCAACAAATTATCCTCCTTCTTTCTTATGACGAACCGTTTAGGCTTTGGATACCCCGGAAATAGGTCTTACTCACTTCCCCGACCCAGGGGCACCGCGGTGGATGAAACCATGGCATTTAATTTTTCTAAAATGGCGTTGCACTCACCCGCTATCGCGAGGCGCTCCATTTCAGCAATCTGCTCATTCAGAAGATCAAGACCGACACCGTGCCCATTCATCGCCTTCATGATCTTCTCATGGTCGGTGGCCTCAACCGACTCAAAGGCATCAAAGAGCTCTTCGTATAATTTCTCTCCGGGTCGTAAACCGGTAAAGACAATCTTGATCTCCCGATCCAAGTCCTTGCCCGAAAGACGGATCATCGATTGGGCCACGTCCACAATTTTTATCTGCTCCCCCATGTCGAGAACAAAAATCTCCCCCCCCGTTCCCATCACCGCGGCCTGGAGCACCAGTTGAACGGCTTCCGGAATCAGCATGAAATAGCGTTTCACCTCCGGGTGTGTCACGGTGAGGGGGCCTCCTTTTTCAAGCTGTTTTTTAAACAAAGGAATGATGCTCCCGTCACTTCCCAAAACATTCCCAAAGCGAACCGTAACAAAACAGGTTTTTTGATCCAGATTAGACAGCTCCCGAATAAAAAGCTCGGCCACCCGCTTGGTTGCCCCCATAACGCTGGTAGGGTTTACGGCTTTATCGGTTGAGATAAAAACAAACTTCTCCACGAAAAAGTTTTTGGCCGCCAGGGCAAGATTCCGCGTCGCAATAATATTATTCTTCACGGCCTCAGAAGGATTCTGCTCCATGAGGGGAACATGTTTGTAAGCGGCGGCATGAAACAGAACCTGCGGCTGCCATTGTTCTAAAACCTTATTGACCCGATGGGCATCGCAGATATCCCCGATAATCGGGATGAAAGAAACGGTAGGATACGCGGCCCTCAATTCCAGATCCGCGAAATAGAGACTGCTCTCCGACTGATCGAATAAGATGACTCCCTTTGGAGAACATCTTGAAATCTGTCTGCAAATCTCCAGACCAATGGAGCCCGCCGCACCCGTAACAAGAATTCGTTTGTCTTTAAGATTTGCGGTGATATTTTCTGTGTCTATTTTAACAACATCACGATATAAAAGGTCTTCCAGCGCGACATCCCGAATCTGAGAAACAGAAAGATTCCCACTTAACATCTTTCCGATACCCGGAACAATCTTTAAGGGCAGCCCCGACTTTTTACAATCGGCCACAATCTCTTGCATTTGTCGGACGGTTGCAGAGGCGATGGTGATAACAATTTCTTCCACGGCGTATTGTTTCGCAACAGGGAGCAGCTCTTTTCGTGTGCCCAACACGGGAACCCCATGAATCTTCATTCCCCTTTTTTTTGGATCATCGTCTATAAATCCAATGGCTCGATAGACCAGTTCTGGATTTTGCTTAATCTCACGAAGAATCATCTCCCCTGCAGTTCCCGCCCCCATCAGGAGAACACGTTTTCCCCCGTTGGCTCTCAGGACTATTAACTCTTTTGCAACCCTCAGTTGAAAGCGAGCCCCCCCCATGAGGATAATTAATACGAACCACTCGATCAGATGGACGGAGAGAGGATAGGCGTTCAAGCCGGTCATCGGAATAACCCCTACTAATATCACGGAGCTCAGAGAAACGGCCTTTACAATATTCAGTAAGGTGTTAATACTGGCATGCCGCCAGGACTCACGATGAACACCCAAGAGATGAAAGACGGAAAGTCGGACAAGCAAAATCAAAGGAAGCGCCGTTAGGATAGTAGGGCCATAAGAAACCGGACGTCTTAGATTGAATTCAAAACGGAGTAAGAAGGCCAGAAGCGTGGCTGCGGTGATCAGGCAGAGGTGCGCGCAAAAAACAAAAAAAACCCGATAGCGTTCAATGAACTTCATAGATTAAACCGTTACTCTTCCCTGCCCTAAAGTCTCCTCCAGCAGGTCGTTGATAGTAACCCAAGCAGGAGCAGACAATCAAGAAAGAGGCGATGCTATTTTCCCAAAAGAAAACTTGACATCCTCCTCACCTGAACCATTATCATGACAAGACAGACTCTATTTGAACACAGGGTTCTAGATTAGGGATATATACCGGATAAAACTAGATTTTGGGGTCAACATTATTGATGATGTCCGATCAAGAAGAAGAGATAAACGTACTGGATTATTGGCGGGTACTGGTCAAACGCCGGCGATTGATTCTATCCATCGTGGGAATAGCCTTTCTAGCCTCGATCGGCGTCAGCCTGATTTTACCAAAGATCTATGCCGCAAAAACCTCTATTCTTCCTCCACAAAAAGACAGCACGCTTGGACCTCT
>CAZSME010000050.1:5488-8431 GCA_964607665.1 uncultured Nitrospirota bacterium
ATGTCAACGGGGAGACGAACGAGGGTTTTCGTTGAACAGAGGCTTGCGGAGGCCAAAGAGGAGCTATCTCATATCGAAGAAGCGGTAAAGACATTTCAGGAAACCAACAAGGCTGTTAAACTCGATGATCAGTCCAAAGCAATCATTGGGGCAATTGGCGAGGTCAAAGGGACACTGATGGCGAAGAAAGTGGAGCTCCAAACGCTTCTTTCATTCGCAACGGAAAACCATCCTCAAGCTGAGATCTTATCCGCAGAGGTGGAGGGGCTTGAAGAACGCTTGCGTGAGCTTGTGGAAGGAAAGAGAATGTCCGAAAAGCCGTCTCCAAAGGATATCTTTATTCCCACGGCCAAGATACCGGACTTAGGTCTTCAATATGCCCGACTTTTGCGGAAAGCAAAGGTACAGGAGACCCTGCACACCCTTCTGACGCAGCAGTATGAAATGGCCCGAATCCAGGAGGTCAAGGACAGTCCGACCGTACAGGTTTTGGACGTTGCGAAGGTCCCTGAGAAAAAAACCAGACCAAAACGGGCGCTCATTGTGATACTCTCCACCCTAACATCGGGGTTCCTTTCCGTATTCATCGCCTTCTTTATGGAGTTCTTAGAAAAAAACCGATCCAAGAACCTCCTTGCTGAAGAAGGGGACAAGCATCGCTTGCCGATCATGAAAGAATTAGGAGATCAACCGTGAAGGTTCCCCTGCTTGACCTTTCGGCACAACATCAACCGATAAAGAAAGAGATTATGGCCGCGATGGAAGCGGTTTTCGACAGCAATGCCTTTATCCTGGGGCCCGAAGTCAAGAAACTCGAAGAGCGGATTGCGCGTTACAGCGAGACGCCGTTTGCCACGGGCGTCTCCTCTGGAACAGATGCCCTGCTTATTTCCTTAATGGCGTTGGGCGTTGGACCGGGCGATGAAGTCATCACCTCTCCGTATTCCTTTTTTGCCACGGCGGGGGTTATTGTCCGATTGGGGGCGAGACCGGTCTTTGTTGATATTGATCCGGTAACCTACAATATTAATCCCAACAAGATGGCCGCGGCCATCACGAAAAAAACAAAGGCATTGCTCCCCGTGCACCTGTACGGCCAGTTGGCGGACATGGAACCGATCCTTCGGATGGCCGAGTCGCATCAACTTCCTGTGGTGGAGGATGCGGCACAGGCCATCGGAGCGCAGTACCGGAATGGGCAACGGGCCGGAAGCCTGGGACATATCGGGTGTTTTTCGTTCTTCCCCAGCAAAAACCTGGGCGGTCTTGGCGATGCGGGGATGGTGACGACAAATGACGCGGCCCTCGCTGAAAAGATTGCGATCCTTCGCGTCCATGGCGGAATGCCCAAGTATTATCATAAGATCGTCGGTGGGAACTTTCGGATCGACTCCCTCCAGGCGGCGGCGCTGAATGTCAAGCTCAACTATCTCGATCAATGGACAAAAAAGCGGCAGGAAAATGCAACGGTTTATTCCGAACTTTTCAGGGCAAGCGGACTCATTGAAAAAGGGAGCGTACTTCTCCCCGAGGCCGTTTATCAAAAATCCGGCGTTTCGCATTACCATATTTACAATCAGTTTGTAATTCGTGTTGTAAATCGGGATCGCCTTCGGGAATCTCTTCAAAAAAATGGCATCAGTACCGAAATCTATTATCCTGTCCCCTTCCATCTGCAGGAATGCTTTAAGGATCTGGGTTACAACGTCGGGGATTTCCCCGAGGCGGAGCGCGCGGCGAATGAGACCCTGGCCCTCCCCATCTATCCGGAGCTAACGCGTGAGATGTTAACCCATGTGGTTGATCAGATTAACGCGTTCTATACAAGATGAATATCTACGCCTCCGAACCAGAAGCCGTTCTGAATCAATTAAAAGAGATCCTCCGAGAAGAAGCCGATGCCATCTATGACATTTTAGGTCATGTTGATAAATCGTATCTTCACGCGGTGGAGATGCTTCATCAATGCCGGGGGAAGGTGGTGGTCACCGGCATCGGCAAATCCGGTCTGATCGCGCGCAAAATAGCGGCAACGATGAGCAGCACGGGGACATTAGCCGTCTTTCTCCATCCGGCAGAAGGGATGCACGGCGATTTGGGAATGGTTGCGCCAGAGGATATTATTATCGCGATCGGCAAGAGTGGCGAAAGCGACGAACTCACGGGCATCCTTCCGGCCTTAAAGAAAATAGGCGCGAAAATCATTGCGATTACCGGCAATCTAAAATCGACATTGGCTTTGAACGCCGACGTTGTACTGTATGGCGGGGTGGAGAGGGAGGCCTGTCCTCATAATTTGGCGCCAACCTCTTCGACCACGGTGGCCTTGGCCATCGGCGATGCGCTCGCTATTACGCTGATGAAATTAAAAAATTTCCAACCCGAAGACTTTGCGGTTTATCATCCGGGGGGTCGATTAGGGAAACGGTTGCTCTTGAGAGTACGAGACATTATGGTTCGACGTGAAAAATGTCCTATACTCGATCTGGCCACCGCAACAATGCAAGAAGTCATCATCGGGTTAAGCCGCTATGGCTTGGGCATTGTTCTCTTTTCGAAAGATGGCCATCGGTTGGAAGGGATTATGACGGATGGGGATGTGAGACGAACCCTCCAGAAATATCCGTCCGATTTTTTTCAACTGGACGTGACAAAGGTTATAACGAAGGACCCCATCACCATCCAACAAGACCTTATGGCCGTTGATGCGCTCGCCATGATGGAGAAAAGGGATCGGCCCTTAAACGTGGCGCCGGTTTTGGATGGAGAACAATTGGCCGGCATTGTCCGGTTGCACGAGTTATTACAGGTATTTTGATCAACAAATAAATCGCAGTTTTTTTCTCCGTCTAGGAGATGGCCGTATCGTTGATGGGACACGGCACACGTTTTAAAAAACAAGAGAACGAGAAGATGGAGGAGAAACACAATACGGGCTTTGCA
>CAZSME010000051.1:0-8394 GCA_964607665.1 uncultured Nitrospirota bacterium
CCAGATGATTCCTTCGGGGCAAACAAGAAGGGGAATAAAACCGCGCCGCTCCTTCGGGACTTTTAGATCAACAAAAAAGTCTTGCAGCTTCTTATGCTGCCCATGCATTCCAAGAGGAACAAACCGATCACCGGGTTGAAACCCTCGGATCACAAGGGGGTAAGCCAAGGTATCAAAATCAAAACAAGCACAGTAGCCCTCCCCTTTTTCCATCGTTTCCATCGGTTGTCGGACGAGGGATAAAGAAAGCCGTATCCTCCATGACGGCAGATTGATCTCGGTTAGCTTCGAAGAAAGATTGCGAAAAACCGTTTTTGAAATTTTAACTGCGGATGGCAACGGAGATCGTTTTCTTTGGGATACGACATGGAGTATCAACTCCGTCTCGGTCCTTTTAGCTGCAATCCCGTCGGGAAGAGAAACGGTTTTGTTGTTTAAGATCGTTTCGATATGATCAAACGTGATCCCCTCTAATCCGCCGCGCAAGTGGCGAATGGCAGACCGAACAAGGCGCCGCTGTATCGCCCGGTGAAGATCACATAATAAAGAACGGTCCAAAGCGACCGTGCGCTTTGTAAGACGCTGTTTTGAAAAAATGTCCGCGACATACTGATCCAAAAATCGGTTTTCATCTTCAATCAGAACGGCCTCTCGGATCAGTGTCGCTTGGATATTGGGATTATAGGTTTCAAGCTGTGGGATCAGTTCATGCCGAACGCGACTTCTTAAAAATCGCTTATCTTGATTGGATCGGTCTTCTACAAAGGGGATCCGGGCTGCTTTCAGCTCGGCAAGAACTGCGCCCCGTCTGATCGACAACATCGGCCGGATGATGACACTCTCCCGGATCATGGGGATACCCCCTAATCCCCGCATCCCCGCGCCCCGTAAAAAATTCATCAGGATCGTCTCGGCCTGATCGTCGGCGGTATGACCCAGCGCAATCCATCGGGCCTTCTGCTTTTTCGCCACTTCCGTCAAAAAGTCGTACCGAACAAGACGCGCCCCCTCCTGTTTTGATAATCGCTTTTTTTTACAAATCTCCGCGACCGGCCGCTTTGAAACGGTATAGGGAATCCCCCACGATCGGCACAGTTTTGATACAAATTCCGCCTCATCATCCGCTTCCGGACGAAAGCTGTGATTGAGATGGGCCACATGCAAACGGGGGTGGACACAAGACCCATCCCCCCCTTGAAGGGGGGGTATATTTACTCTTTCCCCCTTTAAGGGGAGGCTATTTACTTTTTCCTCCCCCTCAAGGGGGAGCGTATTCATTTTTTCCTCCCCTTCAAGGGGAGGAAAGGTGGGGATGGGTTGCAGCAATGCCTCACCCAAAGGAAGTGAAACCGCCTGTCTCAAAAGATGTAACAGGCAGACTGAGTCGGGACCGCCGGAAACCGCGACGATAATTTTATCGGAGGGAGAAATCGGGAATCGACGTAACGATTCTAAAACGGTTTTAAGAAGGGGCCGTTCCGATTGCATCCCCTATTCCATATCGCTATCCGGAATGCGCGCGGCCCAAAATGGCCCGAGCCGCCCTGGCGTCCTGTTTCATCTGTTGGATCAGCGCGAATTGATCCTTAAATGTTTTATCCGGCCGAATCCATTCCAGAAAGGCAACACTTATTTTTTTTCCATACAGGCTTTTATTGTAGTCGAAAAGATGGACTTCGATCTGGGTTTCGCCCTGTTCCTGAAAGGTCGGTTTCGCGCCAATGTAGACAATGCTATCTTGTGGAGGGGTTTGATCCGGGAGGATCGTATGGGTCGCATAAATCCCCTCCTTGGGAACAAGCCGGCCCGGGAGACGGATATTGGCCGTCGGAAATCCAAATTTTTTCCCGGCCCCATCGCCATGAACCACCTCGCCTTCCAACGTATAAGGACGTGACAACATTTTTGAGACCAGCTGCACATTTCCTTCTTGAAGCAAGGTTCGAATCTTCGAAGAGCTTACCGGCACTCCTTGAAGCAAGACCGTCTCCTGCGTGATCACTGTAAAGCCAAACGTTTTGCCTAACTGGATGAGATCGGCAACATGCCCCGACCGATTTTTTCCAAACGCAAATCCCTCTCCGACGATAACCTCTTTGCAGCCGACCGCTTCCGCAAGCAGCCCCTGAGCGAACTGGGTCGGTGTCTGGTGCGCGAACTCCCGACTAAACTCGACTAAAAGGAGCATCTCGATACCACACGAGGCGATCAGCTCGATCTTTTCGTCAAACGGGGACAACAACCGGGTGGGCTGCTTTGGGGAAAGAATCTGAGACGGATGCGGCTTGAAGGTGAGGACCATCGCCGTTCCATTCTTCTCTTTCGCGCGTTCAACCGTCTTCCTTAAAATGGCGCGATGCCCGAGATGCAAACCATCAAAGTTGCCAATGGCTACAACAGGATACGGCATATTCGGAACGATTTCCTCTGTTCCAATCAGAACGTTCATTGCAGGTGTCTCGCCAGATCCTTCGCAAAATAGGTGAGCAGAATATCCGCGCCGGCCCGTCGAATCGCAATCAACGATTCCAACACCGCCTGCCGCTCATTGAGCCACCCCTTCTCCGCCGCGGCCTTGATCATTGCATATTCTCCGCTGACCTGGTAGGCCGCAACCGGAACCGAAAAACGTTTCTTGATCTCGCAAATCACATCGAGATAGGGAAGGGCCGGCTTAACCATTACGATATCGGCCCCTTCTTCGATATCCAACGCAACCTCCCGTAACGCCTCCCGCTGATTCGCCGGATCCATCTGATAGCTCCGCCGATCCCCAAATTGGGGCGCGGATTGCGCGGCCTCCCGGAACGGCGAATAAAAACAGGAGGCATATTTCGCCGCGTAGGCAAGAATCGGAACCGACGTGTGGCCATTTTCATCCAACGTCTTTCGAAGGGCTCCGACGCGGCCATCCATCATGTCGGAAGGGGCCACCATATCGGCGCCCGCCTGAACATGGGAGAGGGCCATCTTGCCCAACACCGCGAGTGTCTCATCGTTTAATATCGTCTGACCCGAAACCAAACCGCAATGGCCGTGCGAAGTATATTCATCAATACAAACATCGGTGATGACCAGCAGATCGGGCGTTTGATCCTTAATCGCGGCAATCGCCGTCTGAACAATCCCCTTTGGATGATAGGCCTCGGAGCCGACGTCGTCCTTCGTCTTTGGGATACCAAACAGAAGCACCGCGGGGATGCCGAGTTGCGCTGCCTCCTTTGTTTCTTTCAAAAGAGATTTAATAGTATGCCGATAGTGGCCCGGCATCGAGCTGATTTCGCTCTTTCCGGATCCCCCATGCATGACAAAAAGGGGAAGCACCAGGTGATCGGGAGAAAGCGCCGTCTCACGAACCATTCGGCGAAGCGATTCATGCTGTCGAAGTCTTCGGAGACGATGTATGGGGAACGGCATGGCTTACTTTTTACGCTTTTTGTTAAAAAAGTCAATAATCGCAGAGGTGAGCGCCGGAAACGTGTAGGCCCTGGGCATCACCGAAACCTGAAATCCGCAGGCGCGCGCGGCTTGCGCGGTAATCGGCCCGATACAGGCCACGGCACTCTTTTTAAGTATTTTCATCCGCTTTTTATCCACACACGTTACAAAGTTTTTTACGGTTGATGCCGAAGAAAAGGTGAGCATATCAAGCGGCCCGTTGAGAAGGGCATGGTCGATCTCACGTTCGTCCGGCAGAACCGTTTGATAAGCGGGCACCAGATCCACCGCTCCCCCCCGCTTCCGGATTTCGACCGGCAGGAGTTCTCGCGCCTCCATCGCACGCGGAATCAGAAAGCGTCTTCCGCGAAATCCACCTTTTTTCTCAAGCGCCTTGATGATCCCTTCCGCGACAAATTCCGACGGGATAATATCGCACCGCACCCCCATTCGAACGATCTCCTCTTGCGTTCTAGGCCCAATGGCACACAGCGAAATCCCCTTTAAAATACGCACATCACTTCCAAGATACCGGAGACGTTCCCAAAACGCGCGCACGCCGTTTGCGGAGGTAAAGATAATCGTATCGTATCGTTCGATGTTCAAAATGGCCCGATCCATTTCCGTGAAGTTCGGCGGCGGAACCACCTTAATCGTTGGGAAGGAAATCACCTCGGCCCCCTGCTCCGAGAGAAGATCGGCAAATTCATGCGCTTGTTCTTTTGCTCGCGTGACTAAGATTTTCTGTCCAAACAGCGGGCGCGATTCGAACCAGTTCATCTGATCCCGAAGCGTTACCACTGTTCCAATGACCATGACCACCGGCGGTTTGATGCCAGATGATTTTGCCCGACGTTCTATATTTTTTAATGTTCCAACCGCTGTCTTTTGGTGGGGGTATGTCCCCCATTGGATGAGCGCGATCGGGGTTTGGGGGTCGCGTCCGTTTTGGATCAGCCGAGAAACAATCCCGTGGAGATTGCCCATCCCCATCAGAACAACCAGCGTGTCACACGCTGTTGATAAAACCTTCCAGTTAATCTGATTCTCTTCTTTTGTGGGATCCTCATGTCCAGTGACGATGACTGCGGAGGAGGCCATTTGACGATGGGTAAGCGGGATACCGGCATAGGTGGGAACGGCGATCGCGGAGGTCACGCCGGGAATCACTTCGAACGGAATCTCCGCGTCATACAGCGCCTCGGCCTCTTCCCCTCCCCGCCCAAAGATAAATGGATCGCCGCCTTTAAGCCGCACAACGATCTTGCCGGCCCGCGCGGCATGAATCATCTCTTGATTGATTTGGTCCTGATGCCGTTCGCTTCGCGTCCCCCCTTTTTTTCCGACATAGATTTTCTCGACGGTCTCTTTTGCGAACGTCAAGAGAAGGGGATTGGCCAGATAGTCGTAGATGATGGTATCGGCACGGGCCAACAGCTCTTTTCCGCGGAGGGTAATCAGTTTCGGATCGCCCGGTCCTGCCCCCACGAGATAGACTTTTCCGATTGTTGGCTTCATACCTGGATCTGGGCAACGTCTCCGTCATTCCCAGGGCTACAGTAAAGTCTTTATGGACGGAGCGCCTCTATAACCCATAGCCCTGCCATCATTCCAGCAATCCGTTATTTTTTGAGGGCCTTTTGCATCGTCTTGCCAATATGGGCGGGGTTCTCCACAACCGTCACACCGGCCGCGTTAAGCGCCGCCACCTTATCCGCGCCGGACCCTTGTTTCCCGGAGATAATCGCGCCGGCATGTCCCATCCTTCGCCCGGGAGGCGCCGTCATCCCTGAAATAAACGCCACCACCGGCTTGGTCATCTTTCGTTTAATAAAGTCCGCGGCCTGCTCTTCGGCATCGCCGCCAATCTCACCGATCATGACCACCGCATGGGTATCCGGATCGCTCTCAAACCGTTCCAGGACGTCGATAAACGTGGTGCCATTCACTGGATCGCCGCCAATGCCGACGCAAGTCGATTGCCCCAATCCGAGCTGCGTCAGCTGCCAAACCGCTTCGTAGGTTAAGGTGCCGCTTCGAGAGACCACGCCCACATTCCCTTTTTTATGGATAAACCCGGGCATAATTCCAATTTTGCATTCTTCGGGTGTGATGACTCCCGGACAGTTTGGGCCAATCAAACGAACAGGCCGGTTGGCAATAAACCGTTTGACGTTCATCATATCGAGGATCGGAATCCCCTCTGTAATCGTGATAATCAGCGGGACACTCGCTTCAGCCGCTTCACAAATGGCATCGGCCGCGAAGGGGGGCGGAACAAAGATCAGCGCGACATTCGCGCCGGTTTTCAAAACGGCCTCCTCAACCGTATTGAAAACCGGTATATCTTCGAATGCTGTCCCTCCCTTTCCCGGCGTGACCCCCGCAACCACCTGTGTTCCGTATGACTTACAGGCCGACGCGTGAAACGAGCCTTCCTTCCCGGTTATCCCCTGCACCAACACCCGCGTATTTTTATTCACGAATATGCTCATGGATTTTCTCCTCTATTCTTTTCCTTTTTGCATCTTCGATTTTTTTCTAAATTGCATCGCTTTGGAACTAAGCTCCGCAATGGGCCGATCCACCCAAAGCGTCCTTTGCCACGTTGTGTAATCAAAGGGTTCCCTCATAACTAACGAAATAAACCTTTCCGCCTCCACCTCTCCCAATGTATTAATAAGCGCTTCAACGCCTTTCACTTTTATTTCCGTATCCGTAATCATTTCGTTACCTCCTTTATAAAAGAGAGGGGATCGGTCACCTTGATTTCCCTCATGCCAGATGTTTTTTTGATTAATTCGTCATCCGTTGTTAAAAAATATGTGCATCGCATAGCGATCGCACAGGCCAAATGGATAGAATCCTTGCTTTTGATCCCCATGGGATGAAACTTTTCAGCCCTTTCAACGATTTCTTTTGTCTCATCGGTATCAACCGAAGCGTAGTTCTTCCAGCCTCGGATAGCAAGCCGCCTTTGTTCAAATGGATTCGCCTCATTTTCAAAATCCAAAATGTAAGACCATGTGAGGTCAATCTCTTTTTGGAGAATGCGTTGTTGAATATTTAACTTGGCCTCTGTTTCAAGCTGAATGCGAAGTTGCTTCTGGTCGTCAAAGGGACGGTTAAAACAACTGTTATCCAGATATATTTTCATCCGGCGAATTTTCATCCGTTCCGCTTATTGAGAGGAGACACGAACGGTTCAGGCCTCTCCTATTCCCCAGACATCATCCAGGCCACTTTGAATAAAATCGAAATCACCAGCAGTAATGCCGACACCGGAATCACCACAACAATCAATGCCTGTGTCAGCTTAATCCCCCCAATGGTCTTGACCCCAAACACCGCCAATCCCCAACTCCAGATCGTTAAGGCCACACCAAAAATCGACAATCCCTTTGGGATCAGCATCGACTTCGCCAGAAGCAGTACGACAAGGGCCAGAATATAAGGGGCCAACGCGTAGGAGAGGACCATCCGCATCTTTTCCGGCGCAACCGTCGGCCCGGAAATCTTGATGAGCCAGGAGAGGAAAAACCCGGCAAAGAAGACAAACCCCACGCCAGACGCCAGCGCGGTGGTTAAATAAAAAATGATGTCCCGGTTTTCGGAGCGGATAATCTGTTTGGCAAGAAGCAATCCAAAAATCAGCGAGAGAAGAATAACATGGCGTTCGTTGTGATCCTCGGACGCCTCTAAAAAGGTTTTCCGGGGGGAGGCCATCACCCCGATACACCGTTCCATAAGCGAACTACCCATGCCGACGAACCTCGTCCACCACCTTCTGCGCGCCATCCCATAACGATTCGGCCACGATCAATTTCATCCCCGATGCCGCCAACAGTTCCCGCGCCTCTTTTGCGTTGGTCCCTTCCAAGCGAACCACAAACGGAACGGCCCGTGCCCCTCCGGGGAGGCCAAACCGAATCTCGGCCGCGGCATCCATAATCCCATGTGCGATCCGTTCACATCGAACAATCCCGCCAAAGATATTCACGTAAATCCCTTTCACATTCGGATCGGCGAGCAGGATTTGAACCGCCTCTTTCACCGTCTCTTTGGAGGCCCCGCCGCCGACATCCAGAAAGTTTGCCGGCGCGCCCCCCGCAAGCTTGATCAAATCCATCGTGGCCATCGCAAGGCCGGCCCCATTCACCATGCAGCCAATCGACCCATCCAGCTTGACATAATTTAAACCAAACGAGTTGGCCTTTGTCTCTAACGGGTCCTCTTCATCGAGATCGCGCAGCGCATGAATATCGGGATTGCGAAAGAGGGCATTATCGTCAAAACCGACTTTGGCATCCAGCGCGATCAGTTTATGCTGCGCGGTAAGAATCAGCGGATTGATCTCAATCTGCATTGCCCCTTTATCTACAAAAAGGCGGTAAAGATTTCCCAAAAGGGTCCCCCATTGGGAGATCGCCTCTTTCGGAAGCCCCAACTGAAACGCAACCGATCGTCCCTGATGCGGCCGATATCCAAAAACCGGATCGATGGCAAGGCGGACAATCTTTTCAGGATGTTTCTCCGCCACCTCTTCGATCTCCATCCCCCCTTCCGTGCTGGCCATCAGCCCAATCGTGCCATGCGTCCGATCCACAACCAGGGAAAGATAAAGTTCGCGGACAATCTCCACCCCTTCTTCGATCAATAGTTTTTTGACCTCCCGACCGGCCGGCCCCGTTTGATGTGTGACGAGGGTTTTGCCCAAAAGTTCTTTCGCAAGGAGAGAGACCTGTGATTTTTCTTTCGCCAGTTTCACGCCACCCGCTTTGCCGCGGCCCCCCGCGTGAATCTGCGCCTTCACGACCGCGATTTTACTATCGAGGGTATCGGCGACGGACTTGGCCTCTTCCGGCGAAAAGGCAACCTTCCCGTTTGGCACCGGTATTTGATATTGGGCAAAAAGCGCCTTCGCTTGATATTCATGAATATTCATTCGGCTTCTCC
>CAZSME010000052.1:0-8334 GCA_964607665.1 uncultured Nitrospirota bacterium
TTATATGTAAACAACGGTTGATTGTCCTCGATAATCCGGTCCTGTTTTTCCATTTGAATGCGAATATGTTTCGGGAGGAGGAACTGGCCCTGATGAATTTCTCCATTGTAGTACTTCAACTCGCCTGTTACACGCTCCGCAATCCGCCGGTCGATCTCTTTGGGGTCAATCATTTGAGGATCAAGCCGCTTTGAGGCCACCGCAAATCCCCACGGAAGTCCAAAAGAGGGAATCGAGGCCTGATAACCGGCAACAACAGGGAACGATTGTTTGAGCGTCTGGTAAACCGCCGTGAAGTTAAGAAGGTTTTGGGAAGAGGTGGTGCCGGCCTGAAGCGAAATGATCCCGTCCGGGGAGAGGCGCTCCGTAACAAGCGCGTAAAACTCTTTGGTATAAAGCAGATAGGCCGGCCCTTCTTCCACCGGCTCGGAAATGTCGATAATAATAATATCGTACGTCTCGGACGTTTCCTCAAGATATCGCCGCGCGTCCAGATACTGCAGCTCGGTTCGAGGATCATCCAAGGCCCCCTGATGCCACTTTGGAAGGTACTGCTTGCACGACTGTACGACTTCCTGATCGATATCCACCATCAGAACCTTCTTCACCGAGGTATGCCGCAGAATCTCGCGTAAGGTGGCCCCTTCGCCCCCCCCCACGATAAACACCTTCTCCGGGTTAGGATGGGTCAGCAGGGCGGGATGGACCAACGCCTCGTGATAGATAAATTCATCGGCCTCCGAAGACTGCATCTTGCCATCGAGGACGAGGCAACGTCCGTAACTGAAGGTGTCGATAATCTCGATCCGCTGGTAACGGGTCTGCTTGGCATAGATCATCATGTCGATGCCATGCATATGCCCTTCCCAGGGGGAAAGATAATCAAGAAACCATTTGCAACTCTTCGGTTCGGTCATAGTCTATTGCGTCTCCTTTCTCAGGCTTGTGAGGCAATTTTTGATCGCTTAGGGACAAGGTGCCTCGTTTCACTTCAATTAAGGAGGGGTTATTCGACTGGAGTTTTTCAATCAGGCAGGCGGCGGCAACCGAGGGCTGCAGGGTCTCGCCACAGGTAAAAACATCCACGGCGGCATACCCATATTCGGGCCAGGTGTGAATGGAAAGATGGGACTCCGCAATCACCACCACACCACTGATTCCGTGCGGGCTAAATCGGTGGAAGTGCGCCCCAATGACCGTGGCCTTCGCTTCCTTCGCTGCAAAGACCATGATCTCTTTTATTTTTTTAACATCGTCTAAAAGCTTTGTGTTGCAATCCCTTAACTCAACCAACAAATGAGTCCCTAAAGCTTGCACTCGATTTGCCCCCTTTCGTTATACCGGTCGATCCGGCGCTGTTACTGTTATGAATTAAGGAAAGTTTCACCTCGTCTTCGTCCACCTCCCCTCGGCGTTTACCGGCTCCTGCCTCAAAAAATGGTTGAATGTTTATTGCAAACTCGTTTCTCCTTTGTCAATAGTTTTTGAACTTTTTTATTTTTTTTCATCCGAACATCCTCATCTATGATCACGACGATCTCAAAGGTCGGCCTCCCGATCGTCCATGCCGGGTCTGGAATTATTCGTTGCGTGTACGGAAAACGCTGTGATAGAATCCAAAGAAACGGTGCGGAGTTTTATGCTATGCCAGACGAAGAAAAGATGACCCCCTGGGGAAAAAATGTGGCCCTCTGGATTGTCGTGGCCCTTTTAATGTTGCTCCTCTTTAAGCTGTTCAACGCCCCGGCTAACCCGGTTGAAAACGAATTGGTCTTCTCCGACTTCATGATGAAAACGGAACGAGGGGAAGTGTCCGAGGTCACCATCCGCGACAATCATGTCAGCGGGGTTCTGCGAGACGGCTCCAAGTTTAAAACCTACACAACCTCTTACCCGGATCTGGTCCGAATTCTTCGGGAGAAAGATGTTCGGATCATTGCCAAGCCACCGGAAGAGCCCTCTTGGTATATTGTCTTCCTGATGACGTGGGGGCCGTTTATCCTTTTTATTGGTCTCTGGATCTTTTTCATGCGACAGATGCAGGTGGGGGGCAACAAGGCCCTTTCGTTTGGAAAAAGCCGGGCCCGCCTTATCTCAGAAGATCGGAAAAAGGTGACCTTTTCCGATGTGGCCGGCGTGGATGAGGCCAAGCAGGAGGTCGAGGAGATTATCGAATTTCTGAAGGACCCGCCCAAGTTTCAGAAACTGGGCGGGCGGATTCCAAAAGGGGTTTTGGTTGTCGGCCCTCCGGGAACCGGAAAAACGCTTTTAGCCAAGGCGATTGCCGGAGAAGCCGGTGTTCCGTTTTTTTCGATCTCCGGATCCGACTTTGTGGAGATGTTTGTCGGAGTGGGCGCCTCCCGTGTCCGTGCCCTGTTTGAGCAGGGGAAAAAGCAGGCCCCATGCATTATCTTTATTGACGAAATTGATGCCGTCGGAAGACATCGTGGCGCCGGATTAGGCGGCGGCCATGATGAACGGGAGCAAACCTTAAATCAGCTTCTCGTCGAAATGGATGGGTTTGAAACCTCTGCCGGTGTGATCCTGGTCGCTGCGACCAATCGTCCCGATGTGTTGGATCCTGCGCTGCTACGGCCCGGAAGATTCGATCGCCAGATCGTCGTCAATCGTCCGGACGTGAGGGGGCGACTTGATATTCTTAAGGTCCACACCAAAAAGGTTCCGGTCGCAAAAAATGTCACGCTGGAGGTCATTGCGCGGGGCACCCCGGGATTCTCCGGTGCCGACCTTGAAAATCTGATCAATGAAGCCGCCCTCCTGGCCGCTCGCAAGGCCAAAACAGAGGTGGAGATGTCGGACTTTGAAATCGCCAAAGACAAGGTCTTAATGGGGATTGAACGCACCAGTATGGTCATATCCGACGAAGAAAAAAAGATCACGGCGTATCACGAGGCAGGCCACACCCTTGTAGCCAAGCTGATTCCGGGAACCGATCCGATCCATAAGGTCACGATTATCCCGCGCGGACGGGCCCTGGGGCTCACTATGCAGTTGCCCATTGACGATCGGCACAATTACAGTCGTGAGTTCTTATATAACACGATTGCAATTATGATGGGGGGACGCGTTGCGGAGGAGTTGGTGCTAAAAAACATCACGACCGGCGCGGGAAACGATATTGAAAAGGCAACCGATTTGGCCCGAAAGATGGTCTGTGAATGGGGCATGAGCGCAAAGATGGGGCCGATCACGTTTGGGAAAAAAGAGCAGGAGATCTTTCTCGGCCGTGAAATTGCCCAGCACCGGGATTTTTCTGAAAGTACGGCAATCGCGATTGATCAGGAAGTAAAGCTTCTGGTGGTGGAAAACTACGAACGGGCCAAGAAGCTCATCAGCGAACACCTCCATGCCTTAATCGCACTGGCCGAAGCCCTTTTGGAGAAAGAGTCGTTGGATGGACCCGAAATCGATGCGATTATTCACGCGGCAAATAATGGCGTCGCTCCCAAAGGCTCCCCGACCGCGCCGATCGCCGCGACCGCCTAATATGGCTGTGCTGTCCCGTTGGCCCTCTTTCCACCCAACCGCTCCTCCACAACCGGACTCGACGTCCCATCCCGCGCTGTGCCTTGCAAACTGGCGGTGCGGATCGTATCGCCTCAACGTAAGAAAACGGCCACTCATCATGGGGATTTTAAATGTCACACCCGATTCGTTTTCGGACGGAGGCCGATTTTTTCACACGAACCATGCCGTAAAACAGGCCCTTCAAATGGAACAGGAGGGAGCGGACATTATTGATATCGGCGGCGAGTCCACACGACCTTCTGCAACACCGATCTCCGAAGAAGAAGAGTTACGGCGCGTTTTGCCGGTCATTAAAGCATTAAGAAAGATAAAAATCCCCATCTCCATTGATACAACAAAGGCAGAGGTGGCCCGGCGAGTAATCGACCTGGGGGTATCGATTATAAACGACGTGAGTGGATTTGTTCGTGATCCCATGATGTGGACCGTTGCCAAACAATCCGGATGTGGGATCGTTCTTATGCATTCCCGAGGAACCCCACAAACGATGCAACGTCAGACGCGATACAAAAATATTATTACGGAGGTCGGTCTGTTCTTTAAACAACAGATTGCGCGCGCGATCGATCTTGGTATTCCAAAAACGCGGATTGCGATTGATCCGGGGATCGGCTTTGCCAAAACGGCCAATCAAAATCTGATCTTATTAAACCGGCTTTACTCGTTTACCGGCTTCGGTCTACCGATTCTTATTGGCCCTTCACGAAAATCGTTTATTGGAAAGATATTGCGTCAGGAGGCGATACCGGTTCAAAGAGATCGTTTAGAAGGAACGGCCGCAGCGGTTGCACTTGCGATCACACACGGGGCAAAAATAATCCGGGTACACGATGTTGCGGTTATGTCGAAAGTGGCTCAGGTTGCTCAGGCGATTTGTAAGGAAAGAACGTAAAGGTTTAGGTGGGTTGAATCGGTTGAATATCTTGTTCGTTTGCTATTTCGACCCGGTTTCGCCCCATACGCTTTGCCCGGATTAACGCCAGATCGGCAGCAGACAGCACCTGAAACCCCTGGTAAAAATTGGGATTGGGCAGACCGGCAACGCCAATGCTGACCGTTATTTTCTTTTCCCATCCCACAAGACGAGGAAGTTTACAATGTCTCACCGCCTCTAATATTCGCTCCGCAACCTGCATCGCTCGACTACAAGAAGATTGGGGAAGTAGGATGGCCAACTCATCCCCACCGTATCGGGAGAGGAGATCAACATCTCTCACCTGTGATCGAACCACCTTAGACAATTCCGATAAGACATAATCTCCAACATCATGCCCAAACGAATCATTAATCTCCTTAAAACAGTCCAGATCAAGCATCATGGTCGAAAAAATCGTCCCATATCGTTGAGAACGAAGAAACTCCTGAGACAGAACATCATGAAAGTACCTCCGATTGAAAAGACCGGTCACCGGATCGGTAATGGCCATATTCTCAGCGGTTTTTAAGTGAGCCTTCATCTCTTCGTTATCACGCGTTAACCGGTCTAAATGCTCTTTGACACGAAGACAGGCCTCGACCCTGGCCTGCAATTCTCTCATGTCATACGGTTTGGTAATATAGTCGTTGGCTCCACACCCAAATCCAACGACTTTATCCTCGGTTGTCCCCTTCACGGTGAGTAAAATAATCGGCGTACGATACGTCTCTTTTTGCCCTCTCAACATTCGGCAAATGTCATATCCGGTCATATCAGGAAGAACCAAATCAAGGATAATAATATCGGGAACAGACTGCCTCGACTTTTCCATTCCATCAGCGCCACAGGACGCGACAATAATCTCGTGACCCCACTTTGTGACCTCCTTGCTGACCTGGTTCACTTCCAATATACTGTCGTCGATTATAAGAATTCGCGGCATCTTTTCCCCCTTCGAAACATCGCGTACACTAACAAAAAATGTTCAAAAAAACAAATAGGGTGTCTATATCTTTTTTGTTTATAAACTATAAAAAATGGGAGTAGTCATAGTAGGGGGAGAGATAACGATAATAAAAGGTAGACAGACTTGAATTGAATCGATAAAGTGTGAGGATAAAACTGTGGATAAAGATCGAATAAATAAATCACTTGATTCATTTTTTTAAATTTAGTAGATTGTGACGATCTTAAACAGATTATACTTTGAAGGTTTTAAAATTATTTCTTTACGTTACGGTCTCAATGAACTAAGTTTTTGAAAAAAAATACTTAATTAGATATTAACAGCTGTGAATAACCCTGTTAATAATTAGGTGACGTGTCTATGCAAACAGACGAGCTTCATTTAGTTTGGAAAGGTATTTTAGAAAAGATTGGCAATAAAATAACGCGTAACAACCTTGACTTCTTAATGACCGATACCAGACTGGTCTCCATGGCCGGAAAGGAGGTTATTATTTTAGTGCCCAATCGGTTTTTGGGAGATCGGATTCGGGAGCAATGTTATGACCTTATTTTAAGCGCGTTTGAAAAGGAAATGGGGAGTTCTGGTGTTCGGATACAATTTGTTGTAGAAGACACTCAAATGGGTAGAGAGGTACAAGGCGGTACCGTCAAAGCACCTCTGCGTAAGGTCGATGAAAAAAAACGAGGAGGACTCAACTCTCCCTATACCTTTGCCTCTTTTGTTGTGGGTGCTGGAAATCAGTTTGCGCACGCGGCATCCAGAAAGGTGGCCGAGTGCCCGGGTACCGCATACAATCCGCTCTTTATTTATGGGGATGTTGGATTGGGAAAGACCCATCTTTTGTCGGCCATAGGTAACTATCTTACTGAAGAAAAGCGGAACCTTCGTGTGGCTTATATTACATCCGAACAGTTTACAAACGATGTGATTAACTCGATTCGTTATGAAAAGATGATGGAGTTTCGCAATCGATATCGCAATGTGGATGTCTTGCTGATTGACGATATTCAGTTTATTGCCGGAAAGGAAAAGACACAGGAGGAGTTTTTTCACACGTTTAACACGCTGTATGAAGAAAATAAACAGGTTGTTTTTTCGTCTGATCGGCCCGCGAAAGAGATGTCTGATATTGAGGATCGGCTTCGATCCCGGTTTGAAATGGGACTGGTTGCGGATATTCAACCGCCGGACCTGGAAACGAAAATGGCCATTCTGTATAAGAAAGCGGCAACCGAAGGGATAACCATTACAGAAGAGGTGGCGCTTCTTTTGGCCAGCCACACCCGATCGAATATTAGAGAGCTGGAGGGGGCCCTAATACGATTAGGCGCGCACAGCTCATTGATGGGCCAGAAAATGACACTCGATTTTGCGCGGCACGCACTTCGAGACACATTGATTGATATCCAGAAAGAGGTGACAATTCATGAGGTTCAAAAGGCGGTTGCGGAACGGTTCCAAATGAAGGTGAGTGACTTAAAGTCGAAGCGAAGAATGAAGAGCCTTGTTTTTCCAAGACAAATTGCCATGTATCTTTGTCGTGAGCTGACCAAGGCCTCCTTCCCGGAGACCGGATTCGCCTTCGGTGGAAAAGATCACTCTACTGTAATCCATGCCTGTAAACAGATTGAAAAGCAAAAAGAGAACGATATTACCCTAAAAGAGACGTTAGGGTTCTTGGTCAAGAAAATAAAGGAGGGGAAATGAAAATCCGCGTGGAACGGAACGATCTTCTTTTGGCGATGCAGCAGATTCAGGGGGTGGTGGAAAAAAGAAATACGATGCCGATTCTCGCTCATGTGCTCATTACAACAGGTGAGGCGGCGGGGTCAGGACATAAAATCTCTCTTTTTGCTACCGATTTGGAAATGGGTATTTTATGTGACGCCCCGGTAACGATTATTCGGCCGGGCCGGGTTACGCTTTCCGCAAGAAAACTGTTTGAAATTGTTCGGGAGCTTCCGGAAGGGATCATCGAGATCGAAAAGCTGGATAATAATTGGGCCTCGATTGTTGCGGGTCCGTCCTATTTTAAGATTGCGGGGCTTCCTCCAGAAGAGTTCCCGGCCCTTCTTGTGTCCGAGGGAGGGGCAAAAATCGCAATCGACGCACAAACGCTTTCATTGCTGATTCGAAAAACCTTTTTTACTGTTGGCGAGAACGATCCCCGCTACATTCTGAATGGACTTTTAATGCAGGTGCAACATGTGAGTGAGGCCAAGGGGATGTTGCGGTTTGTATCGACCGATGGCCATCGGTTGGCCCTGGCAGAGGGGGTGATTAAAAAGCCGGCGGAATGGCCCTCTGATGAGCAGATTATTCTACCGAAGAAGGCGGTCCTTGAAGTAAAAAGAATTCTGGATGAGACAAGGATAGAAGAAAAAAAAGAGAAGGGGACGGTTCCTGCCGAGGGTGAAACGTCGGGGAGTGGCGAGGAGCCTGAAATCACGATTGGAAAGGGGCTCTTGACGTTTCGGTACGGGAAAACGCTCCTGACTTCTCGTTTGATGCATGGGAACTATCCGAATTACCAGCAAGTGATTCCCAATAATAATGACAAAAAGATTGTGGCCAATAGGGTTGAGCTTCATGGGGCGTTAACGCGGGTGTCTATTCTCTCTCGCGAGAAGACCTATACGATTAATATGGGGGTGGAAAAAAATCAGATTGTGTTTCACTCCGATCATCCGGAAGTCGGGGAGGCCCGAGAGACCGTTGCAACATCGTTTACAGGGGAACCCTTTACCGTGAAGTTTTCGGCCCGGTATCTTCTTGATCTCATCTCTGTGCTGGATGACGAAGAGGTTACCTTTGAGTTTAAAGACCCTCGGATGCCCTGTGTTGTCCGGGAGGAGTCCAGCCGGTTTTTGTCGGTTATTATGCCGATGCGCGACTAATG
>CAZSME010000053.1:0-8168 GCA_964607665.1 uncultured Nitrospirota bacterium
CGATTCCTGCCTTTTTCCCTTAAGCCAATATCTTTAATATCGTAGTCCATTAACCTTTCCTCCTTTTCCCTAACTCGGCATAGCCGAAACCCAACCATGTGAAACTTTTGAAATGTCATTCCGGCAATTTTTAAGCCGGAATCCAGGGCTAAGCCATTTCGGACAACTCTGGATTCCGGCTAGAAGCATACCGGAATGACAGACATTTAAACTGCTCGTTCTTACAGCCCCAATTCTCGTTTTAACAATTCCGCCTTGTCCGTGATTTCCCAGGTAAAATCGGGATCGTTTCGTCCAAAATGACCGTAGGCCGCGGTCTTTTTGTATATCGGTCGGCGCAGTTTCAGATGCTCGATAATCCCACGTGGCGTCATCGGAAAATGGTCTCGAACCGCTTTGACCAGCTTTTCTTGAGGAACCAAGGTTGCCCCCTTTGTATCAATTAAAACCGATACCGGATCCGCCACCCCGATCGCATAGGCCAATTGGACCTCGCAGCGCTTTGCAATGCCTGCCTTTACAATGTTTTTTGCGATATAACGGGCCATATAAGAGGCCGACCGGTCCACCTTGCTCGGATCCTTTCCCGAAAAAGCGCCCCCGCCGTGACTACCCACCCCGCCATAGGTATCCACAATAATCTTTCGCCCCGTGACACCCGTATCGCCCTGCGGCCCGCCAATGACAAAGCGCCCTGTTGGGTTGATGTGATAAATAATCGTTTCTTCATCCAACAGTTCCGCCGGAATAGAGGGCAATATCACCTTCTCAATAATATCTTCTCGAAGCTCTTTGAGGGTCACATCCGCACTGTGCTGTGTTGAAACAACAACACAGGTCACACGATGCGGCTTGCCATCTTTATACATGACCGTCACCTGCGATTTCCCGTCCGGCCGCAAATAGGGAAGGACCTGGCCTTTCCGCAACTCGGCCAGTCGCCTTGTAATTTTATGGGCAAGAAAGATCGGTGTGGGCATAAAGTCCGGTGTCTCATCCGTCGCGTAACCAAACATCAGCCCTTGATCGCCAGCGCCGCCGGTATCCACCCCCATCGCGATATCCGGCGATTGGCTGTGGATGGCCGTTAAGACGGCGCAGGTCTCGTAATCAAACCCGTACTTCGCGCGGGTATAACCAATCGATTTAATCGTCTCCCGAACAATGTCCGGGATCTCCACATAGCAATTCGTGGTAATCTCTCCGGCCACGACAGCCATCCCCGTTGTCACGAGGGTCTCGCAGGCGACACGACACGTTGGATCCTGGGCAATAATCGCATCTAAAATGGCATCGGAAATCTGATCGGAAATCTTATCCGGATGCCCTTCTGTAACCGATTCTGAAGTAAATAAATAGTTAGATGGACCCATGGCTTTTACTCCTTTTTCTTAAGAAAATAAAAAGGGCGGGCACACCCCATTGCCACGTGTGCCCACCCCCTTCTCTATCCGCGATATTTAAATATCCCAATCCTGCTGGATGGCCAACAGGTCCGAAGCAGGCTAAGCGTTCGATCCTCCCTCTTCTTTTTTTCTCTTCCTTGCAGCGTAAAAGGCCCACCCTTCCAGCAAAAGGACCACGCCTGCGACAATCGGGGGCACCACATAGACTTTCATCGGCACAGGGGGCTCTAACATCAGATAGTAGTAAGTGGAAAGGGCCATTTTACCATCGTGCTCTCCCGCATCGCCATCCCACGCAAAAAAGACAACAGGGATATTTTTACCCAGCTCGAGCTGCGCGCTTTTTTCTTCATCGTCCGTCTTGAGGGCCCGTTTCATCACCACCTGCCATCGCCCATTCTTCCAGACGGCGCTGCTGACTTTAACATTGCTGGAATCCCTCAGGCTGACTTGCTCCAGCCCATGCCCTTCCAGCTCTTTGGTCGTTGCATCCGACTCCCATTTCCAGATATCAACACCCCGCTTGGCATCCCCATGCACAAAATAGGGCTTTTCCGGAGAAGGGAGCTTTTGCCATGCCTGCGCAAACTGGATCGCAATACCATCATTGTAGGTGCCCACTTCGGGAGGACGCACCCCCTTCAATGGCCCCTCTGCTTCATCGTCCTCATGCGTTAAGTTTGTGGTTTTATACTCCACACCGGGGAAAGAAGCGGAATCAATCGCCGCTGCATCATAAATGGCGGGTTTCGCCTCATCCCGATGGGACTCCGTTCGGTCATCCCACTCAAATAGAATCGCCAACTCCTTACTGTTGAACATGGCCCGAACACGAATATCGTCAACCGTTCGCAAAAAGTGCCGGGGCGGCTGAATAATTTGGCTCCCCATACCGACATATTGGGGCGTTAATTCCTCCCACCTTGGATCGGCCGCATCGTTTGGCGTCTCCCCTGTTTCGAGAAACTTTCCCTTAATAATAAACGAGATTTGTGGCTTGTTCGTCGCCTTATCAATTGGATATTGTTCCGATAACGACATCACAAAGTTCGCAACATGCCATCGCTCTTCAATTGAAAGCTCATCGGCAAAGGAAGGCATCGGGGTTCCATTCAGTCCGGTGGATATCTCACGAAAGATATTTTGAGGATTATACGGATCACGCCGATTCCCGCGAATGTTCCACGGCTTGGCAAGATTGGCTGGAAAGATCGGAAAACCCCAATCGTCTTTCTGTGTCAGATTCCCATTCCCACGACCTTCGACGCCATGGCACTCGACACATTTCGCCTTGGTCATGTAAATCTCACGACCCTTGTCAATCGATTCTTTGGAGGAAGGAATCTGTGTTCCATAATCGATAACATGAAACTCTTCGTCCGGATCATCGAAAGAACGATCCTTAACCAGGTTCGTTTTTACAAACGCAACAACCTGTTTTCGTTCTATCTCCGTTAAAATGCCATCCCAGGGGGGCATGGCCGAACCGGGGAGGCCATTGGTCACCGTCAGGAAAAGATCTTCATCGGTTGGAAGCTCTCCGGAAGCGGTATGCCGAATCTTGAATGTTCCCTGATTAAAGTTTCGTGGTTTCGTGGGAAGTCGTCTTGAAGAAGCGCCATCTCCCGCGCCATCCGGGCCATGACACCAAACACATTTCCTAAAATAGATCGCTTTGCCCGCCTCAATATCGGTCGGGCTCGGCTTTGAAGGCTTATAGGCCCCCGGCGGCGGAATGTTTTGGGCCTGCGCCTCATTTTCAACGCCTAACCCCAGCAAAAGTGACAGAGAAAGGACTATCCCCGCTAACGCGAAAACCCCTCTTTTTTTCATTAACTCTACGTTCATCTTTTTAAAAAGTCCTCCTTACCTTTCCCCCCCCCACCCCGACCCTCCCCCACAAGGGGGGAGGGAATGAGGCATCATTCGTTTCCAAATGTTCTTGGATAGAACCCCGTGTGCCAATACTCGAACAAAATTGCCTTCCACATTTCGTCTTGGGTCAAATGCTTCTCCCAAGGCGGCATGGCCGAGGCCCATGGAAAGGTCTCACGAGGCACACCCGGGCCCCCTTTCGAGACACGCCAGAAGACAAAGGTCTCCTGAAGCTGGGCAATGGTTCCGGGGTCCGCAAAATTGGCCGGAATTGGATTAAACGCAAAGGCGAACATCCCCGTCCCATCCAGATTATCCCCATGACAGAAGACACATCCCGCAGTACCAAAAAATATCTCGCCCCCCTCTCTAACATTTTTAAGATAAGGCGGGGCATCCTCGGCAAACGGATTCTTTCCAATATACGGCGCTTCCTTACCCACCTTCAGGTATTTTCCGTCCTCTCCCACACGAAACGGATTCAGCTCGGTCTCAAGCGCGAAGATCTTTCCATGGACATTAATCGAGGCTGGCGGAGCGGGATGAACTGTTCTTAGCTCCACTGGCTCTTCAAACTTAGGCAACATCTTGTCGTACGTGCCATATCCAATTAGCAACGGCAAGGCGGCAAAGGTAATATATCGAGAGGTTTTAGCCGGCCTTGTATCTTCCTGAAGTAAGATCTTAATCGGCTTGCTGAACTCTTCCCAAGAGGGTTGATCAATCGAAGAATAGAGAAAGATCGCTATGGTGATAATCCCCATATAAACGGCCAGCAAGGTAAAGGGAATGGGAGGTTGCAGGATAAACCGAAAGACAATAAACGCCGCAATCCAGATTAACGGGGCCTGAACAATTTTTGGGATATGAATTTTTAGCTTTGTCTTGACAAACCAAGCCAAAAAAACAACGGTTAGACCCATCCCCAGTTCGACAATGAGGGCAAACGTTCCGGCATTAATCCACCCGGTTGCACCGCCACCGGCCCAGGACAAAACGGGCGACAACAACATGGTCAAAAGCAACGCCAAAAAACATGAAATCTGTCTCATCATATTAAATACGCCTCCCTTAAAACCTTGCTTCAACTTTAGAGCGGTTCGCCATCAAAACCCGTGTAGAGGCTGGATTAGAGCCTGCTCCTGCTACAACCTTCATCTCTTTTCCAGACGGTTTGACCTTTGCCGTTGTCATAAGCGACCCCTCTTTTTCTTGAGGAAGACGATCCAGACCCTCTTTGATCGCCTTCTCCGCCGTCTGCTCCAACAAGTAATCCGCCATTTTGGATAAGGCGGCAAAGGTGAATTTATGCGCAAAGTCCTTTAACATATCATCTTGAAAGCCCGGAACGATAAAGGCCCCCGGATTCACAATCGACTCCATAACATACTCTTTTGGCGTTGTTGCGTGGGCCTTTCCCTCGGCCATTGCCTTTTTATATTCGGGCGATTTGATCCGGTTCGGGGCATTTGTCCCTTCAATCAATAACGGCCCAACCATCCCGATCTTAGCAACAGAAATCCCTGGAATTTTATGGCAGGCAAAACAGCCGTTTTTCGATACAATTTGCTCCGGCGTATCGGACTCGAGCGCAATCGCAGGCCCTGCCGGGGCTCCCTCTGCCCCCGCCGTGGATGCCTGCGTTGCCGCAGCCCCTTCACCCAGCTTTTTGCCAAAATAGCTCTCCCATGACTCTTTTGCCGTCGCCTTCGTCATATCCCCATCACGGGTTTGTAAAAAGGTCACCACCGCAACAATCTCGGTGTCGGTTAGCTCAATCGGCGCCTTGTTAATAATCGGCATTGGGCTGATCATATCGTTTGTCCCTTTAAGAGCAAACCCGGGCACCACAAAACAGTTTGGACAATATTCTGACTCGATCAAGTATTCCCCCCCCGACTTGGCATGCGGTTTAATACCGCTATTCTGCTCTCCGGAAGCAAGCTGTTCTGAGAATTTTTTATAGAGGGCGGTCAGCGGTCGCTTGTGTGAACGCTCCTCTTCCGTCATCTTTAAAAGGCCATCCGGATCGGCGGCATTATCCGCGGAAAGGGCGATCAAGTTTGGACAGCGATCCGCCTTTTGGTCCGCAAAAAACTGATGACAGAGCGGACACTGTCCTTTACCAGCAGGGTTTTTCCCTGCCGCCAAGTCACCCTCCGGATCATCGGTACCAAAAATAATCTTCTGCCCCATCTCTCTTAATTGATCCGCCGTGACGGAGGTTACATCCACTGCTACCGCCGCCTCCGGCGCATCACCTCGAATTTGTGGCAACCAGTTTGTGTAGGCCGCAAAAACAGACAGAATCAAGAGATACCAGAGACCGACCTTTAAGATTATCCCCTTTTTCTTCTTTTCCATAAGAAACGCTTTCCCCCCTTAATAGATTAGGCCCTTTGTTGGTGTAAACCCACTCCGCGACCAACGGGAGCGATTCGCTCGCTTCCGCCCGTGGCGGATTTTTAGACGAAAAGGGAGGTCAACCCTGCAATCAGTGCCGACCTCCCATTAAAACATGCCGACAGGTTAATGGCTCCCCACCGGAACCGTTACCCCGCCGACGGCTTCTCCCGCCTCATCTTTCACCTTGGCAGGCACCTTCTTGTCGGTAAGAGAACTCAGCCAGAAGACAAAAAGAAGCATCGTCCAGAAGATGAGGACGTTCATGGAATTGACATTCCCCGCGTAACCAATCGGGTTGGTGAAGGCCCAGGGTGACGCATCGCGCATAATTTCATTAACATGCCAATGCAACCGAACCGAAGAACGGATATACCCCATCACGGCCATTGTCCAAGTAAAGGCAACCGCCAAAAGGAAGAGGGCATAAGCGCCCCGCGTCGGCATCTGCCCCCACCGTATCTCTCCGAGCGATCTTGCATCCTTTAGCATCATCGTGTTGAGCATGACCCCTATAAAGAGAGTCGTTAGGGTCGTACAGACCTGGGGAACGGAAAGCCCAATCCGGACATTGGCAGGGATATAGTAGCCATAGATCCCCAAAAAGACGATGTTGATCGCAGCGCCAACAAAGATCGCCGCAAGGGCCAGATTCCCCAACCGCGCCCACTTTACCGTTGGAACCTTATTGGCCCTCTGGTAGAGACAGAAACAAAGCACCGTTGTGGTAATAATGATGTTAATCGCCGTATTCTTGGCCGACATCACACCATAATTCCCAATAACCGGATGCTGTTGCCCCCCCATTGCTTTTAGTTCCGCCGGCGTCATCACCAGCGTATGAGGCGTCAACCAGGTCAGCGTGGAGATAATCAGAACCAGTAACATATACTTAAAGAACCGATAGTATCGCTCCGCGCCCGGCATCCGACCCATCGCCGTCCAAAGATAGTAGTTGAGGGTAACAAAGAGCGTCGCAATCATTGTGGCCTGCATGATAAAGACCCATGCCAACAAACCACCCATCAGGGTAATGCCCATCTGCTGACGATAGGCATAGACCTCTCTCATTAACCAATATCCGGCAAACGGCAAAGGAATCAGGTTCAATACCCCCATGAACATGGCCGTATAGCTCATCCAGTCGTAATGGGCCTTCTCCTCCGGTGACTTGGCCGCCAAAAGACGATAGGCCGCATAGGCCGCAACCACACCGCCACCAAAGGCGGCATTTCCAAGGATTCGATGAACCACAATCGGAACGACGAGCGGGGTATGAATGGCCATCCAGATATTCCCAAGGAACCGGCCCTGATCATCCACCCCCGACGGAGACTGCATAAAGGCCACCCAAGTGTTTGCAAAAAACATCAACACATAGCCGACCGTGTTCAGAAGGAGACAAAGAGAAAGATGGTACCACTTTAGGTGCGCCCCATCATTCATCTTGTCCCACCCGTAGTAATAAATGTAAAGCGTGCCGCTCTCCAGAATAAAGAGCAACGCATAGACATGCATCACGGGCCTAAAAATACTGGCCAGATACATAAAGAAGCCCGGATAAAGCGCCAAGAAGGTAAAGATCAGGAGCCCGCCCAAAATCGCTGTAATCGAGTAGGCCGTCAGACTGATCTTCATGAACTCGTGGGCCAGGTCGTCATACTTCTTCGACATCCGTTTGTCTTTCTGAAGCATGCCCACCAGCTCCATCACGAAGACAAACATCGGCACCGCCAGCACAAACGATCCAAAATAAAGATGCTGCTGGTTCGCCATCCAGATTAATGTCCGGCTCTGAAAGGTGCCGTATGTCCCGTAATTGTCCGGATATTTTAGCTTGGGCGCGGGCGGACCCGATACAATTCCCTCGATCTTCCAATGGACATCTTTTGCCTTTTCCACCTTGGGGGCATCACCCGCTTCCGTTGCCGGGGCATCTTCAGCCACCGCCCGTGTGGACACAAACGGAAGCAATAGCAGAAAACCGATGAGCCCGAGGGCAACAACCGCCCCCACCTTGACTGCTCTGGGTTGACTTAACCAACGAAAGAAACGCATTTTATTTCCCTCCTCTAAAATAAGGGTGACCTAACCTTAAACAAACCTCTTTTTATCGATACGGAAACGGAAGGTTCTGGGCATGGACCATTAAGGCCCAATCAATAAACAGATAATAACCCAACGCGACCGCAAGACAACCGACGAAGATAATGACACTCTTGAACAACCCACCCCCTGCTTCCTGTTGCTGATTTTCTTCCACCAGACCCCCTCCCCTATTGACTGTTAATGTAAGCCGCTAATCTGTGCTGGAGGCGTAGAGATGTACCAGACAATCCAGCTACAGAATATAACCGAGACCCAAAATACCGCCTTACTCAGTAAAAGCTTTTTCGAATCACTCATCATACTCTCCTCTCTATCTAAACGGGAGGGTCAGTCTACAAAAATATTTTCGCGCTGTCAAGAGATTTAATTTGTTTT
>CAZSME010000054.1:0-8051 GCA_964607665.1 uncultured Nitrospirota bacterium
TTGGTGAGATTTGAAGAGATCAAGGAGGGAAAAGTAATAACATGAAAGGGGTGGTCTTAGCAGGGGGGCTTGGGACGCGGTTATTCCCACTCACAAAAGTGACGAATAAACATCTCTTGCCGATATATAACAAGCCGATGATCTATTATCCAATAGAAACGTTGGTGAAGGCGGGGATTCGGGACATTTTAATTGTCACCGGTGGAAATGACGCCGGGGAGTTCTTACGGCTGTTGGGGAACGGAAAAGAGTTTGGGCTGCAACATCTGAACTACACGTATCAAGAGGGTGAAGGGGGTATTGCAGACGCGTTGCATTTAGCCGAGTTTTTCTGTAATCGTGATAAGGTCTGCGTTTTATTAGGGGATAATATTATTGAGAATGATATCTCCGACGCGGCACGCGCGTTTGAAAAACAGGGAGCGGGTGCCAGGATTTTACTGAAAGAGGTGCCCGATCCGCAGCGGTTTGGGGTGCCGGTTTTCGAAAACGGGAAGATTATAAAGATCGAGGAGAAACCAAAACTTCCACGCTCGCGTTACGCGGTGACCGGTATCTACTTTTATGACGCGAACGTTTTCGATCGAATCCGTCCGTTGAAGCCCTCTTCCCGAGGGGAGCTGGAGATCTCCGATGTTAACAATGCCTACATTGAACGTGGGGAAATGACCTGGAGTTTGCTTGATGGCTGGTGGACCGATGCCGGAACGTTTGAATCGCTTTTTCTGGCCAACGAGCTGGTTGCGAAGAAGCAAGCGAAGAATCGAGTAGAGGAGAGCCGTGCCACTTGAGTGTGAGAGACTGTCCCTCCCAGGCGTTCTTCTCTTTATTCCCACGGTTCACCGAGATGAACGCGGCCATTTTTTTGAGTCCTATAAATGTTCTGATTTTTCTCATTTTGGGGTCCGGGAGCAATTTCTGCAAGATAATCAGTCCGACTCGATTTATGCGACGCTGCGGGGTCTCCATTTTCAGAAACCACCCAAGGCGCAGGCGAAATTGGTTCGGGCGCTTCATGGAGAGATTTTTGACGTTGCGGTGGATATCCGGAAGGGGTCCCCTTCGTATGGCCGATGGGTGGGGGTGAGGCTTTCATCCGAGAACAAGAAGATGCTGTATCTTCCCGTAGGGTTTGCGCATGGTTTCTGCGTGATCAGTGAGCGGGCCGAAGTCTTGTACAAGGTAAGCGAGGAGTACTCCCCGCAACACGAGGGGGGGATGCTCTGGAACGACCCTGATCTTGCGATTGAATGGCCGATCCCAACCCCTGTCCTTTCGAAGAAAGACACGGTATACCCTCGATTAAAAGAGATCGATAGCCCCTTTATCTTTCACAAGGAGATTTCATGAAACTACTCGTTACCGGAGGCGCCGGTTTTATTGGGAGTCATTTTATTCGACAGACGCTGAAAGCCCATGCGGATTACAGCATTATCAATTTGGACAAGCTGACCTACGCCGGCAATCTGGAGAATCTTTTCGATATCGAGAACGATCCCCGTTACCGTTTTGTGCATGGGGATATCTGTGACGCGGCCGTTGTGAACCGGTTGGCCGAGGAGGTGGACGGTATCATTAATTTCGCGGCGGAAACGCATGTGGATCGCTCCATTCTCAATCCCGGCGATTTCATACAGACCGATGTTTACGGGACCTATACCCTGATGGAGGCGGCACGGAAATACCATCACCGCATTTATATTCAGATTAGCACCGACGAAGTCTATGGAAGCATTCAAGACGGCGCCTTTACGGAGGCGTCGCCGCTTTGTCCCAGCAGCCCGTATTCGGCCTCCAAGGCGGCCGGGGACCTGCTGGTTTTGTCCTATATTCGAACGTATCAGTTTCCCGCGATCATTACCCGCTGTTCCAACAATTTCGGTTCGCATCAGTACCCGGAAAAAATGATCCCTTTGTTTATTACCAATGCAATAGAGGATAAGCCGCTTCCTCTTTATGGGAATGGCCTCAATGTTCGAGACTGGATATCGGTGCTGGATCACTGCGCGGGGATCGATCTTGTTCTTCACAAAGGGGCGCCAGGCCAGGTCTACAATATTGGCGGGGGAAATGAGCGGGCCAATATTGACGTTGTTCGGTTGATTCTCAAAAAGCTGGGAAAGCCGGATCAGTTGATCCAGTATGTGAAAGATCGTCCGGGGCATGATACGCGTTACGCCATAAGCGGTCACAAAATTGCGGCATTGGGTTTCAACCCGCAATACCGTTTTGAAGAGGCCTTATCGGAAACGATCGAATGGTATCAGGATCACCCGGCCTGGTGGCAAAAGATCAAATCGGGCGCTTTTGGCAGCTATTACGAACAGATCTATGCAAAACGGGGCTAAATTGTGAAGGTCTTTGTTACAGGGGGAAGCGGTCAACTCGGACAGGCCATTGCGAGGGTTTTTGCCGGAGAGACGCTTTACCTGGGGAAACATCAGGCCGATGATATCACCGATCCTGCGATTATAAAGACCATCAGCCGTTTCATGCCGGACGTGATTATCCACGCGGCGGCGATGACCAACGTGGATGCCTGCGAGTTACAGCCGGATCAGGCGTTTTCAGTGAACAAGCATGGGACACGCCATGTTGCCGAAGCGGCGAGGCAGTCCGGCGCGATGATGATCTATGTTTCCACCGATTACGTTTTTGACGGCAACGCCGATTCCCCCTATCTTGAAACCGATCCGACTGCTCCGATTAATGTATACGGTCAGTCAAAATTAGCAGGGGAAAACGTTACGGCGGAAGAAGCCGGCCGCTGGTTAATCGTTCGCACCTCATGGGTCTTTGGTCCGATGGGTAAGAACTTTGTGACCCAGTTGCTTCAGTGGACAAAGACGGAGCCGGCCCTGCGACTTGTGAAGGATAAGAGGGGGAGCCCGACCTATACGATCGATCTTGCCTCTGCGATTCATCATCTGGTTCATAAGAATATCTCGAATCAGATTGTTCACGCCAGCGGAGAGGGGGTCTGCAACTGGGTCGAGTATGGGGAGGAGGTGCTTCGTATTGCCGGCTTGGAAAAGCCGATTGTCCCGATTTGTTTTGAAGAACTCAACCGCCCGGCCAAGCGACCGAACTACTCCGCGTTAAACAATGCAAAGCTTCACAAAAGCGGTTTCATGCTGCGTCCTTGGAACATTGCGCTGCGGGAATGTATCCGCGATGAGATGTTCTTGTGATAT
Source organism: uncultured Nitrospirota bacterium (assembly GCA_964607665.1). GTDB lineage: Bacteria > Nitrospirota > Nitrospiria > SBBL01 > SBBA01 > CAZSME01. The sequence goes on from CAZSME010000054.1 coordinate 3,195, forward strand.
AAAAATTGCCGCTCCCGTGCATTTCCCTTGACAATCGTACCGCGCTTCCAATAGAATCCAAAGGTTCTGGACGGCTTACCCCCTGATTTTCAATAATGGGAGAGATGAAAGAGGCCTGTATTTATACAGGTTTTGAGAGTGAGGGCACTTCTCAAAAACCGTAGCGAGCGACCTGAATGCAAGGCGCCCGGAGCACAGGAACCGCAATGTACGCCGTGTACATGAGGATTCCGAGCACCGCGCAACGCAGCAGTCGGGTCGCGCAGTAGGTTTAGAGAGGCGCCCGTGGAAAGTTATAAGCGATGCCGACAATAAATCAGCTTGTGCGAAAGGGAAGGTCGCGGTCTCGAGCGAAAACAAAGAGCCCGGCCTTGAAGCAGAACCCCCAGAAGCGGGGTGTCTGTGTGCGTGTTTATACGACAACCCCCAAAAAGCCGAATTCGGCGTTGCGGAAGGTGGCGAGGGTTCGTCTGACAAACGGGATGGAGGTCTCTTCGTATATTCCGGGGGTGGGCCATAATCTTCAAGAGCACTCGATTGTTCTGGTTCGCGGTGGAAAAGTAAAGGACTTGCCGGGGGTTCGGTACCACATTGTTCGCGGTACGCTGGATGCCGTGGGGGTTGCGAACCGGAAGCAGGGGCGATCCAAATATGGCGCGAAGACGCAGAAAGCAGGAAAGGCCTAAATGTCACGACGACACCTTTTCGTTAAAAGAGAAAGCGTACCGGATCCGAAATTTAAGGACCGGTTGGTTTCCAAGTTGGTCGGTCTTGTTACCAAGCGGGGAAAGCGGTCTACTGCGGAGTCGATCTGTTATGGCGCGTTTGATCTGATTCAACAAAAGAGTGGGATGGAGCCGCTGGAGGTTTTTAAAACGGCGCTGGAACGGGTGAAGCCGTTTGTTGAAGTCAAGTCGCGTCGTGTCGGCGGCGCCTCGTATCAGGTCCCCGTTGAGGTGCGTTCTGATCGACGACTGACATTGGCAATTCGCTGGTTGATCCTGTATGCGAAGCAACGCGCCGGAAAGAGCATGGAGTCGAAGCTGGCCGCAGAGATTATTGATGCGTCTCATAGTACCGGCGGCGCGGTGAAAAAAAGGGAGGATATGCACAAGATGGCAGAGGCCAATAAGGCCTTTGCCCATTATCGGTTCTAGTTTTTAGGTGGAGAGGTCGCCTTCACGAGGCAGGGGCAGAAGGGTTGCCCCTTTATTTTTTTGGCGGCTCGGCCGCCTGTGAGTTTGCCGCTCTCGCAGCCGGTGTCCCGGCCGTTGGTCGCGGTGGGGTTGCGGATATCGTTATCATCACGATGTCGTCATTCCGGCAATGTTTAGGCCGGAATCCAGGAATTTTTGAGATAGAGGTAGCGCCCGAAAAGAGCTTAAATGTCACGAGATTGTGCGTTAGATAAAATTCGGAATATCGGGATCATGGCCCATATTGATGCCGGAAAGACGACCACTACGGAACGTCTGCTCTACTATACCGGCATGACGCACCGAATCGGAAACGTGGATGAGGGGAATACGGTTATGGACTGGATGGCGCAGGAGAAAGAGCGCGGTATTACGATTACCTCCGCCGCAATCACCTGTTACTGGAAGGATCACCGGGTGAATATTATCGATACCCCCGGCCATGTCGATTTTACGATTGAAGTCGAACGTTCGTTGCGTGTTCTGGATGGGGCCATTGCGGTTTTTGATTCCGTGCAAGGGGTGGAGCCGCAGTCCGAAACGGTGTGGCGGCAGGCCGATCGGTACCATATTCCTCGAATGGCCTATATGAACAAGATGGATCGGATCGGCGCTGATTTTTACATGAGCGTGCAGTCGATGGTGGACCGGCTGGGAACGCGCCCGGTTCCGATTCAAATTCCAATCGGGAAAGAATCCGAATTCCGGGGGCCGATTGATCTTATTGAGATGAAGGCCCTTTACTTCGATGACGAATCGTTGGGCGCGAAGTATACCGTTTCGGATATTCCGGATGATTTGAAAGAGACGGCGGCGCTTTACCGTGACAAAATGATTGAAGCGTTGTCCGATTGCGATGAAACCCTGATGGAAAAGTACCTCAATGGTGAGCCGATCTCGACCGAACTGATTAAGTCGGCCTTACGAAAGGGGACGCTGGAGTTCAAAATTATTCCGGTTTTGTGCGGGTCCTCCTTTAAGAATAAAGGAGTTCAGCCTCTTTTGGACGCCGTTATTGCGTATCTCCCTTCTCCTCTTGATATTCCTCCGGTGAAGGGGGTGGATAGGGACTCGGGCGCAGAGCTGATCCGGCATGCGAACGATCAGGAGCCTTTCTCCGGGTTGGCCTTTAAAATTATGACCGATCCGTTTGTTGGACAGTTGACTTATTTTCGGGTCTATTCGGGGGTCCTTTCTGCCGGTTCGTATGTTTATAATGCCACGCGGGACTCGAAAGAGCGGATTGGGCGAATCTTGAAGATGCACGCGAATAAACGGGAGGAAATTAAAGCGGTTTATGCCGGAGAGATTGCGGCGGCCGTAGGCCTGAAAGGGACGCTGACGGGGGATACCCTCTGTGATGAAGGGCATCCGATTTTGCTGGAGGTGATGCATTTTCCCGAGCCGGTTATTTCAATGGCCATCGAGCCGAAGACAAAGGCGGATCAGGAGAAAATGGGGCTGGCCCTCCAAAAGCTGGGCCAGGAAGATCCCTCGCTTTGTGTTGCATCGGATGAGGAGACCGGGCAGACGATTATTTCGGGGATGGGCGAGTTGCACCTTGATATTATCGTCGATCGGATGAGAAGGGAATTCAAGGTTGAGACCAACGTTGGAAAGCCGCAGGTGGCCTATCGTGAAACGATTCAGGGGTCGTCCGAGGTGGAAGGGAAATATATCCGGCAGACCGGTGGACGAGGGCAATATGGCCATGTCTGGCTAAAGGTGGATTCGGCCGAGCCGGGAAAAGGGTTTGAGTTTATCAATAAAATTGTTGGGGGTGCGATCCCTAAGGAATATATCCCTGCGGTCGAAAAAGGGGTGCGCGAGGCGATGACATCCGGCGGCCTGGCCGGGTATCCGGTGGTGGATCTGACGGTGACGTTATTTGACGGATCGTACCATGATGTTGACTCCTCCGAGATTGCGTTCAAAATCGCGGGTTCAATGGCCTTTAAAGAGGGAACAAGGCGTGCCAGTCCGGTTTTGCTGGAACCGACGATGGACCTCGAGGTGGTGACCCCGGAAGAGTATATGGGGGATGTTATCGGCAACTTAAACTCAAGGCGGGGGAAGATTCTCGGCATGCGGATGCGGGGCGGCGCGCAGGTGATTAATGCGTTGGTGCCACTGGCAGAGATGTTTGGTTATGCGACGGATCTCCGGTCGATGACGCAGGGTCGTGGCGTATTCAGTATGCAGTTTAAGCAGTATGATGTGGTGCCAAAATATACGGCGGACGCAATTATCGCCAAGCACCAGGGAGCGGCCGAGAAATAGGGGGGGCACGGCCCCCGGCGGACGAACCGGCCTCGTTGGGCCGGTGAAAGGCGTTAGAAGTGTGACTCCTGCGAGGGAGCGAAGTGACCTGGCGAACGGAGTGAGAGGGAAGGGGAGGCTTCACCCGGCTTATCGGGTGGGGGCGATGGGAGCCCCTGTAGAAAAGGAGAAAAGACAATGGCGAAAGCGAAGTTTGAGCGGACGAAGCCGCATTTGAATATTGGGACAATCGGGCATGTGGATCATGGGAAGACGACATTAACGTCGGCGATCACGCGTGTGTTATCGGAGAAGAAGTATGCGGAATATCTGGCGTACGACCAGATTGATAAGGCGCCGGAGGAGAGGGAGCGGGGTATCACGATTGCGATTGCGCATGTGGAGTATCAGACCGATAACCGGCATTATGCCCATGTGGATTGTCCGGGGCATGCGGATTATGTGAAGAACATGATTACCGGTGCGGCGCAGATGGACGGAGCGATCTTGGTGGTTTCTGCCGCGGATGGTCCGATGCCGCAGACGCGGGAGCATATATTGTTGGCGCGACAGGTGGGTGTGCCGTACATTGTGGTTTATCTGAACAAAGCCGACATGGTTGAAGATAAAGAGTTGTTGGATTTGGTGGAGTTGGAGGTGCGGGAGTTATTGACGAAGTATGATTTTCCCGGGGATAAGATTCCGTTTGTAACGGGATCGGCGTTGAAGGCGTTGGAAGGGGATAAGGGGGAGATGGGAGCGGGGTCGATTGCGAAGTTAATGGACGCGATCGACAAATATATTCCGGTGCCGGTTCGTGAGATTGACAAGCCGTTTTTGATGTCGGTTGAGGATGTGTTTTCGATATCGGGGCGAGGGACGGTGGTCACGGGGCGTGTTGAGAAGGGGGTGGTAACGGTTGGAGACGAGATTGAGATTGTGGGGATAGCGGAGACGCAGAAGACGGTGGTCACGGGGGTGGAGATGTTCCGCAAGATATTGGATCGAGGCGAAGCCGGGGACAATGTGGGTGTGCTGTTGCGTGGGACGAAGAAGGAAGCGGTGGAGCGGGGGATGGTGTTGGCGAAGCCGGGGAGTATCACGCCGCACACGGTGTTTACGGCGGAGGCGTATGTGTTGACGAAGGAGGAGGGGGGGCGTCATACGCCGTTTTTCAATGGGTATCGGCCGCAGTTTTATTTTCGGACGACGGACGTGACGGGTGTTGCGAAGTTGCCGGAGGGGGTGGAGATGGTGATGCCGGGGGATAATGTGAAGATGGAAGTGACGTTAATTGCGCCGATTGCGATGGCGGAGGGGTTACGCTTTGCGATTCGCGAAGGGGGTCGCACGGTGGGCGCGGGGGTGATTTCGAAGATTATTAAGTAGACGGCCACGGGCG
>CAZSME010000055.1:0-1495 GCA_964607665.1 uncultured Nitrospirota bacterium
TAAACCCGTTCTGACAGCGCGGCGCGCGCCACCTCCCGATCATCAAATGGCAATGTCTGATTTCCAATAATCTGAACCGTTTCGTGCCCTTTCCCCGCGATGACCACGGCGTCGCCGGTTTTTGCGAGGGAAATCGCGCGCGCGATCGCTTCCTTCCGATCGGGGATGACTTCGTATCGGGCCTCCGGCGTTTTATCGGTCATGCCGGTTTCAATCTCCCGGATGATCGCAAGGGGCTCCTCGGATCGGGGATTGTCGGATGTTAAAATCGCGATGCGGCTATATAACGACGCCACGGCCCCCATGTGGGGGCGCTTTCCGCGATCCCGATCGCCGCCGCATCCAAAAACCGTAATGACATGGCCCAGCGCGAGCGAAGAGACCGATTGAAGCAATCGGGCAAGGGCGTCTTCGGTATGGGCATAATCCACCACAACCAGGAAGTCCTGACCCACGTCGATCTTCTCAAACCGGCCCGGCACCGATTTCATTGCGGCAATACCGGCTGAAATCGCTTCTTTGGAAAGGCCGGTGGCCACCCCGGCGCCAATCGCCCCCAAAAGGTTATAAACGTTGTATGGCCCGGTGAGAGGGGATGAAACCGATATCTCCCCGATCGGTGTCTCAACCTGCATTCGAATGCCAGAAATGTCCGACGCCATCGACTTGGGATAGATATCCGAATCCAGGTCGATCCCATAACAAAGCCGTTGTCCCGAGATGTCGTCCCGCAATCGCCGCCCCCAGGGGTCATCGATGTTGATAACGGAAATGCCGTCTGTCTGATAAAACAGCTTCTTTTTGGCTTCAAAATAGGCCTCCATTGTCTTGTGATAGTCGAGATGATCCTGCGTGAGATTGGTGAAAACGCGGGTCTTAAAAGAGAGTCCCAACACGCGCCGTTGGTCGAGGCTGTGCGAGGAAACCTCCATGACAACGTCGGTGGTCCCTTGTTGTCTCATCCGGGAGAAAAGGTTTTGCAGCTCCAAAATGCCCGGCGTTGTTTGGGAAGCAGGGAGTCTATTTTGGTTCCCCTCGCGAGACGAAAGATCGTAGTGGACCGTGCCGATCATGCCGGTAGGCCGGCCGGCCGCATGGAGAAGGGATTGTACCAGAAAGGCCGTTGTCGTTTTTCCGTTGGTTCCGGTGATACCGACCAAGCGAAGCCCCTCGGCCGGTTTTCCAAAGAAGTGGGAAGAAAGGTCAAAGAGGGCCTGGTGTGCGTCCGCGACACGGATAAAGGTTACCGGAGCATGAGGGTCATTTTTCGCGGGTTGTTTCAAGCGGTCTCCTTCTGTCAGAATCGCGATCGCGCCCCGGCGGATCGCCTCGTCGATAAAGTTCCTCCCGTCCTGCTTTGTCCCGGGGAGGGCCACAAAAAGGGTCCCCTTTTCTACCTTTCGTGAATCGGTCATCATCTGCTTAATCTCAATATCGGTTTGACCCACAATCTCCAGAGGGGCAAGCGCCGTGAGTCCATCAGAAAGTTTCAATC
>CAZSME010000055.1:1595-7947 GCA_964607665.1 uncultured Nitrospirota bacterium
TGACCCACAATCTCCAGAGGGGCAAGCGCCGTGAGTCCATCAGAAAGTTTCAATCTCTTCCCAAAAAATTAACTGATCCGTTTTCTCTCTAACTCCCGTTGAGGACGAATTTTCAAGTAATGGAGCATCTCTCGCCCAATGTTAGCAAAGGCCGGCGCGGCGACCTCTCCACCAAAATGTCCTTTTTGGGGCTCATCGACCATCACTAAGATTGTCGCGACCGGACGATCGGCGGGAACAAAGCCGACGAACGAGCTGACCACGCCCTTTTTGGAATAGAGGCCCGTCTCCAAATCGATTTTTTGTGCCGTGCCGGTTTTCCCCGCGACCGAGAAACCGGGGATCATTGCGCGTCCCCCCGTTCCTTTCGCCGACACCACCCCTTTTAATATCTCCGTCATGGCCCTTGCAGTTGTCTCAGAGAGCACCCGAACGGGGCGAGACGCATTTCTGCCCTCTGTCTCCGTGAGATTCGTTGTTGCCGGAGCGACGACATGCGGTGTGACCTGCCATCCGCCATTCGCGATAATCGATGTGGCCAGAACCATCTGCAGCGCGGTGACCCCAATCTCCTGCCCAATCGCCATCGAGGCCAGCGTCCGTTTTGACCATTGATCTATCGGCTGGAGCAAGCCGGGGGACTCGCCGGTCAAGTCGATATGATGACGCGTTCCAAAGCCAAAAGAACGGGTGTATTGGCGCATCCGCGCCTCCCCCAAACGATCGGCGATCTTAATCATGCCGATATTACTGGATCGCGCCACCACCTCGTAAAACGGGACTTTTCCAATCGGGTCATGGTCATGAACGATGGTGTCCGCAACCCGATAGGCCCCATTTTCGCAGTCAATAATGTCTGTGGGCACAACCAGTTTCTCTTCCAATGCCGCCGCCGCGGTGACGATCTTAAACGTGGAGCCGGGCTCGTAGATATCGGTGATCGCCCGGTTTCTCCATTCCGCGGGATGGTACCGATTGACGGCATTCGGATTAAACGACGGATAGACGGCCATGGCCAGGACCGCTCCGGTGTAAGGATCAATGACCAGCGCCATCCCCCCCTTTCCCTTTGCCTTCAAAACCGCGTTACGGATCTCGCGCGTGCTGATATGCTGAATCGTTTCATCCAAGGTGAGATGGAGGTCTTCCCCGCGCGAGGGAGGAACGAACTCAAATCCTTTGGGATAGATCGACTTGCCATAGGCGTCGCGAACAACAATCACCTCACCCGGCTCCCCTTTCAATATCTCGTTATACCGATGCTCTATCCCCTCTAATCCGTTGTTGTCGATGCCGACAAAACCGATGAGATGGCCAAATAAAGCCCGTTTTGGATAGAACCGTTTACTTTCCATTAACGTGTCGATTCCCGCGATATTGAGCTTTTCAATCCGGGCCAGGTCGGTCGGATCGATTTTTCGGGCCAGCCAAATAAAATCGCGTCCCCGATTTAACTTTTCCGCCAACTGTCGCGGCCGGACGTTCAAAATGGGGGCAAGCTGTTTCGCCGCCTTTTCCTTGTCTTTTATCTGATTCGGAATGGCATAAACGGAAGGGACATCGATATTGATCGCCAGCATCTTCCCATTGCGATCATAGAGGGTGCCTCGTTCGACATGGTCCGATATTTTCCGTTCATGCTGATTTTTTGCGATCTGTTCCCATTTTCCATACTGCATCCACTGGATGACGGAAAGACGGATCAGGACAAACAAAAAACCAACCGTTAAGCCGGCAGCGACTAAGAAAAACTGGGTCGATCGTGAAAAGGGTGTCGGTCCTTTAGACATAGGCTTCTCTATTGGGGGCGCGGCCGAACGGGCTGCTTCTCCTGTCTTATATAAATATGCTGTGTCGGCGATGCGGGCATCATCGAAAGCCTTTGCACGGCGATTTCTTCAATCCGATCCAGCGCGCTTAAACTCTCCACTTCAATTAAAAGCTCTTTATGACTCTTTGTGAGCCGTTTTTTTTGTTGCTGCAATTGTTGAATGTCGTACCCCATACGGGTCATTTGGGCCCGTTGTCCTAACGCGATAAAAGAAAGGAACACGATAATCACGCCCAGTTTCCAAAGAAGCGTGTCCTTCCCCGGTTCTTTCATGCGACCCTTTCCAACGCGCGCAATTTGGCCGACCGGGACCGAGGATTTCGCAACATTTCTTCCCGTGTGGCCACGATCGGTTTTTTATAAAGATTGATAAATCGTTTAACTCCCTCCGGAGCGGCTTGCGTCGCCCCCTTCGGAGGCCTGGTCTCTTTCGTGGGTCGGACGACCCCTCGCTCACATTGTTCACTAGGTCGCTTTGCTCCCAGAGGGGCTTGCGTCGCCCCTGTTCTGCGGGCATCCAGCGCTTTGAATTGGGTTTTGACCGGCCGGTCTTCCAACGAGTGAAACGAGATGACCACCAGCCGGCCGCCTACGGCCAGCAACGAAATCGCCTGCTCCAGACCGGCCTGGAGCTCGCCTAGCTCATCATTCACGACCATTCGCAATGCCTGAAAGGTTTTTGTCGCCGGATGAATCCGGGTCCACTTTGACCGCGTTGAAATCGCTCGGCAGACGATATCGGCCAGTTCGTCGGTCCGGGTAATCGGCCCCCGGCTTTCGCGATAGCGAACGATCCAGGCGGCAATCTTCCGCGACCGTCTTTCTTCGCCATAGTGATAGAGAATATCGGCCAACTCCGATTCTCGAAACCGGTTGACACAATCGGCAGCCGTTTGAGGCAGTTGCCGATCCATTCGCATATCCAATGGCCCGCTCACCTGAAAGGAGAAGCCGCGTTCCGGCGATTCAAGCTGCATCGACGAGACGCCCAGGTCAAAAAGAATTCCGGTGACTTCCGATAGATTGAGCGTTGCGGCAATCGCGCAAAGCGTCTTCAACGAGCCGTGACGAAGAACCACCCGATCCTTGAAAGAGGTGAGCCTTGATTGAGCGAGGATCAGTGCGTCCTTGTCGCGATCGATCCCGATTACGCGGCCATTCGGCGCGGTTGCGTTTAAGATTGCTTCGGTATGGCCTCCCAGACCCACCGTGCCGTCAAGATAAATTGCGTGGAGATTCTCGCCGCAGCGCAATGCCGATAGTACCTCCTTTAGCAGAACGGGCTGATGCCCCCAGTCCACCGGGGGGGAGGCACATGCTGTGTTGAAATCCGGCTCTGTTTTCACAAATATCCCCTATATTCCCAGGATCGCCATCGCCTCTTGCAGCCGTTCGGGGTCTTCCAACACCTGGGCCTCCTTCTGCTGCCATTTATCCCGATCCCAGATCTCAAAGGTTTTCAAGTGTCCTACGACAACAGTCTCTCTTTCCAATCCGGCCTGCTCTCTCAATTGAGAAGGGAGCAGGATTCGACCCTGTTTATCCAATGGACATTCTATTGCCCTGGAATAAAATGCCCTCAAGAGATCTTTTTTATTAACCGATGTTCCTGTAACTTCCAGATGATCAAATCGTTCCGTTACCACTTTCCATGTTGGTAATGGATAGACCACCACATAGGTATTGCCAGGAACCGTCGTCATCACAACAATGCCTTCCGAATGACTCATTAAATACTCCCTGAACCGTACTGGAATAGATAATCTCCCATTCGCATCGATTGTATGTTCGTAACTTCCTATAAGGCCAACTGTTCCCATTTACTCCCCATTTACCCCAATTCGTACCATAGTGGGGCAATTTAGACCTAATTTTCAGACTTGTCAATGGGAAAACAGGAAAAAAATAATTTTTTTTAGGAAAGGGGAAGAAATGCGATACTCGGCGAGGGGATTAACAGATCAACAAATGACCAATCAACCGTGTGACGTGTGCGGAGACATTGACTGTACCCACATGACTGGCATAGACAGCGTTATTTTTTTGTATTTCGCAAGATGATCTCGCCAGAGCTGTTTGCTGGATTGGGCACAGTAAGCCCCAAAAGATGTCTATAAACCTTAATGTACTCCGCCACAGTCTTATCCCAATTATAGCTTTTCGCATACTCTTTCAGTTTTTCGGGAAACGTCGGATTGCTTTTATATTCGGCCATTTTTGTTAAGAACACCTCCCTCATCCGTTCTGGATCAAAGTCTTTCCAGTAGTAGGCGTAGTGTCCTCCGATCTCCGGAAGAGACGACCATGTCGAAAGAAAGACCGGTTTTCCAAAACCCATGGCTTCGATAACCGGCATCCCAAAACCTTCATATTTTGAGGGGAACAGAAAGGCCTCACAGTGCTGATATAGCCATGCCTTTTCTTCCTCACCGATTATTCCCGGTAAGAAGACCCGGTTGGCCAGTCCCAGTGTTTGAATGCGATCTTGAACCTCTTTGGCGTACGCCGTATTTTTATTGCCGGCGATGACGAGCTGATCGTTCGGCATCTGTTTCATAAAATCGACCAACGCAATAAAGTTTTTTTTCTTTTCTACGCTTCCAATCGCGAAAAAAAACTTGCCCGAAATGGGAAATGGGGGTTGTCCCATTGAATAGACAGGCAAATCGACACCTTGATAAATCGTAAAAACGGGTATTTCTCTGTTCCAAAGGCCTCTCAAGTGAAGATGTTTTCGAACCACATCTTCAGTAAACTTGGAAATGACGGTAATGGCAGAGGCCCTGGACACTTTTCGTTGCAATCGCTTCAGTCGTCTGCGTGCCTTGGGTGGCCTTTTTTCGCCTAAAAAATTCAAATCGTGAATCGTTAAAAGATACGGAGTACGATGAAGCCGTGACGGAAAGTAGGAGGAGTGTTGGTGAATAGCATGCCACAGGTCGTATTTTTTACAGCAAAAAGGGAAATGTCGGCGTTGCCATGACACCGGTTCGGTTTCGGATTTAAAAACACTTCTAAAGGTGTTCGGCACAAGAAAATGGATTTTTATTTCTCCATCATCATACCCATCCAGCCGTTTGGCCAACTGATAGGAGACTTGACCGAGGCCGCAATTCAAGTCTTTTAAGTGTTCAAGATCTAATAGAACTGTTTTTCTCATGCGATGGGGTGCCGGAAAGAAAACATAAGTAACATGGTTTTCTGAAAGAAGACCGACAAGGCATTGTGGTACACTTTGGACTGGTTTTACCACGTTCTGTCTTCGCTTGTAAACGGAGTCGCTTTTGCCGGGAAACAATATGAAGTGGATCCATGCTTCTAAAAGAGGCGGTTCAAAAATGAAGGTTCTTTTTGTAACCGGATCGTTTCCCCCTGATCGATGTGGCGTGGGTGATTACTGCTTTAACCTGGCCAAAGCGCTCTCTTCTGTTCCGTCAATCCAAGTAGCAGTCCTAACCAGTACTTCAGCAGGGCAGATTGTGCGGAGTGAGGGAGTGGATGTCTTTCCGGTCATTGAGCGATGGTGGGTGTCAGAGGTCTGGAAATTCATTGAGGTCATTCGGATATGGGCACCCACGATTGTGCATATACAATATCCCACTCAAGGATACGGCGGTGGACGATTGCCGGTTCTCATTCCCCTTATTTCTTTTTTAATGGGTAAAAAGGTAATCCAAACATGGCATGAGCCCTATCGAAGAGAAGAGGCCATTCGACTTTTTTCCCAGGCCATTGTTCCCGGCAAGGTAATCGTTACTCGCTTGCAATATAAGGAAAACCTTATCTCAAGCATACGGTGGATTTTATGGGGAAAAAAATTGGTCTGGCTCCCAATCACTTCCAATATTCCTAAGGCGATTTCAAGTGAACGAGAGGGCCATGTATGCCAGGCATGGAAAGATCGCTATTTAAATGGCCAGAAGAGGCTCATTGTTTTTTTCGGATTCATCTATTCACATAAACGGGTAGAACTGTTATTTGAAATTGCAGATCCGGATAGAGATCAAATCGTTATTGCAGGAGGCATGGATCAAAACGACCCTTATTGTCGGAAGATTCTGCACCTAACGTCCACGATCAGATGGCAAGGAAAAGCCGTCGTAACGGGGTTTCTCCCAAGCAACGAAATTGCTGAATTACTTTCCGCCGCGGATGCCGTTGTTTTACCCTTTCAAAAAGGGGGCGGCGAATCGAATGGGACACTTCATGCAGCCGTATTGCAAGGAACATTTGTCCTAACCACCTCACGGTATCGCCGTGGTTATGACCCAGAACAGAATGCGTATTATGCAAATCCAGATGACATACAAGAAATGAAGGCCTCCCTGGATGCTTATGCAGGAAAACGGCGTCCATTTTCAAAGGAAATCGATGGGAATCGGTGGGGTGAAATTGCAATGCAACATTATTCTTTTTACGGAACACGTTAAGGGTTATTCGTCCGTTAGGCAAGAGCAAGGCGGGTTGTTGCAGTTGACCATCTTATGTTCTTACGGGAAGGGATGACACAGACACTATCCA
>CAZSME010000056.1:0-7889 GCA_964607665.1 uncultured Nitrospirota bacterium
GCGAAGTGGGAGGGAGCAAACTTGGGGATATTGTCGCGTACATTGGTCACACCCAACTCCAGTTTGCCACGGCAATGCCCCAGTAAAATCGTGCTTGAGAAATCGGGTGATCCATAGGGGGAAACCGCGTAGTCGCCCAGAATAAAGGTCGGAACCTTCTTCTCCAGCAACAGCTTCACATAAGCGTCCTCCAAGGCCAGAAACTCAAACCCTTCGGGGCCCCAGCCCCACGGAGAAAGTTTGCGAACGTCGGCCGGAGAAAGCGCTTTGTGCTGCACGCCAATTCCCTCTTGATAATCTTTTTCCAAAATCTGTTTAAGATAAAATCCTTTCGGCCGTGTTGCCGATCCGTCCCGCATTTTTATTTTAGGACGATAAAAGTCGAATCGGGCCGGATCCGGTGGAGGGGGATAAAAATCGACAAACCGCCACTGTTCATGCGGATATTTTTGAATCAAGTACGTCACAAAAATATGGCCGGTTAGAAAGGGGTCGGCATTGCCCTGTCCATCATCTCCAAAGCCAAAAAAGAGGCGATGCTCGCTGCTCAATCCCGTAAGCTTGCTTTCAATATCCTTAAAGGCCTGTTCAGAAATGACCTCCTTGGGAAAGGCTTTTGTCAGCCATATATTCAGTTCTCGCCATTTTTCATACTGCTGTTTTGGCGTCAAATAGGTATCCTTTGCACTCACCCGTTTGCCTCCTTTTTCATGTTGGTGTGACGTTTAGACCCGGAACAGATCGACTAGGGCGAACGATAATCGGTTTGAGGTCATTCTGTCAAGGTTTGGGGTCGGCCTCCCCAACGCGCCTTCCTTTTATGCCGACGGCAAGAAGCATACATCCCACAACGAGAAATGTAACAGAGAGATGGAGATGGGCCCGCGGATTCGGATCAATCGTTGGATACAAAAAAAGCCGGGCCAGCCGGTAACCCCAAAACGTGATGATTAAAAGGGAAACAGCCGTTAGCCCTCGATAATGACGTGGACCGGCCCGGTTTCCCAACAGGCCGACACGAACCAGGAACAGACCCACGCCAACGGCAATCAACCCTAAAAAAAGGGCGGAAAAGCGTGACGGATCGGTCTCCCATCGAACCGATAAGATATAGAGCCGAAATCCCCAGGCAAAAAAAATAAAGAGGCCGGAGAGAAACAGGAAGGATCGCACCCGCGTCGACAAAACTGTTCTCCATAGACGAAAAACGGGCTGATTCTATCAGAGAGAATAAAAAAAAGCTCTCGAATTTTAGACGGGTAGCGGGAGAAGGATATTAGGAACATTGCTTATTGATACCGTGCGATACTAAAATCCAACATGAGGAGTTCTTATGTTCAAACAAATAAGTGTCGCCGTTCTATTTCTTTTGACCGCAGGAGGGATGACTTGGGCCGAACCTATTGTTCCTCCGAAGCCTGAAGAAGGGGTTATTCAACATCCGGAGCGTTACTTCCCCGACGATATCGGCCTGGAATGGACCTATACCGGTTCCGAAGTGGATCAGGTGCAACGCGTTGCCACCTATACAAATGTGGCGACCGTGCGGGGCGTCACACAGAAAAAGGGGGTATCGGTCCTGATCTTTTCGGAATCAAATCGGGCCAACCAGGGCCCGGCGGAATCGTATTTCCAGAAAGATAAAAAGGGGATTACCTATTTTGGCAGTAACGCGACAACCCCGTTTGAACAACAGCTGGTTCCGTATCGGGTCATCCCGTTTCCGATTATTCTGCATAAGCCGCATATCCAAGTCCAAAAACGGGACCTTTCCTACGATTTTGATCTAGACCACGATGGGATAAACGAAAAGGCTGATACGCTTTCGGAAGTAACCGCCGTGGGGAAGGAAACGGTCTCAACCGGCGCGGGAACGTTTCGCGACACCATTCGGTTTGAAGGAAAGATGACCATCTGGATTACGCTGTCGTCGGATCAAAAGGTCGTCCCGATTGTGGATACGACGACCCATTGGTTCGCAAAGGATGTCGGAATGGTTAAAGGGACGGAGAAGATCGAATTCCCTGAAATTAATGGGCGTGCCCTGCCGGGAACCATTATTATTGAAGAACTGACCGCCTACACGAAGAAACTTCCCCCTTCATAATCTAATCCGGAGTGTTGAATAACCGGTTGGCCAGCGCGGCAAACTCGGAAAGCAAAAGCGTCTCGGCCCGGCGGCGGGGATCAATACCGGATTCTGTGAGGGCTTGAATCGTCCGATCACGCGCGAAACCGGCATCGGTCAGGCCGTTCAGCAGAAACTTTCTCCGGTGCGAAAAGGCCGCATGCACCACCTTCGCAAAAAACGGCTCATCGGCAACCGGCACGTTGGCCTCTTTCAATAGGGTAATCTTGATGACCGCAGATGCGACTTTTGGACGAGGGCGAAAACAGTTTGGAGAAACGGTAAACGCGATTTTGACCTCGGCAACAAGTTGAAAGAGGACGGAAAGCACGCCATAGTCTTTTGATCCCGCTTTTGCGGCCAGCCGATCGGCCACCTCCTTCTGAACCATCACGACCATCTCGGTTAAACGACCTCGCTCCTGAAGAAGCCGAAAAAGGATCGGGGTCGCAACGTTATAAGGCAGATTGGCAACCACCTTAAACGGGGCGTCTATCTGCGGGTAGGGGTATTGCCGTGCATCTCCCAACACCAGTTGAAAATGGGGATCGTGAGCGAGGTCAGATTTCAGGCCCTCTGAAAGGACCGGATCAATCTCAATCGCAATTACATTTGCGCCCTGACGAAGCAACGGTTTCGTCAAAATGCCTCGACCCGGGCCGATTTCCACAACACGATCACCTTCCGCAATGGCCGCGAGATCGATGATCTTTCGCGCGATATTGCCATCAATCAAAAAATGCTGCCCGAGCGACTTTTTGGGACGAAACATCGCATCCATACAACGACCCTAACACGGTGAATTCCTTTTGACAAGGAACAAATGGGCATGAGAGAATCAAAAACCTCCTCAAGAGAGTACGATGTCCATAACCGAGCCCCAAATGCTTGAAAAAACAGCGTCGCTTCCATTGCTCCGAACGGAAGAGCTTTTAGTCAACATGGGCCCGCAGCACCCCTCCACCCATGGCGTGCTCAAAATTGTTCTGACCATCGAGGGAGAGCGGATTATCAAGACCGAGCCGGTTATGGGCTTTCTTCACCGCGGGGTCGAAAAACTCGCGGAGACCATCACCTATCACCAGTTCATCCCCCACACCGATCGGCTGGATTACGTCTGCGCGATGTACAACAATTTTGCCTATGTCCGGGCCGTGGAGAAGCTCTTAGGCATCACGGTGCCGGAACGGGCCGAATATTTAAGAACAATCGTCGCGGAGGTGCAACGGATTATCGGCCACCTCTTCTGGCTGGGGACACAAGCGTTAGACATCGGCGCGATGACCGTTTTTTTCTATACGTTTCGGGAGCGGGAATATCTGCTGGATATCTTTGACGACCTCTGCGGCGCGCGGCTGACCACAAGCTGGTACCGGATCGGCGGGGTCGAACGCGATTTCACGCCGAAGATCATCGAAGACCTTTATAAGTTCATCGAGACGTTTCCCGCGAAAGTTGCCGAGTACGATACGCTTCTGGTCAACAATCGGATCTGGCTGGCCCGCACGCGCGGGATTGCCTATATCTCAGGGGAAGATGCGGTGAGTTTCGGCCTTTCGGGGCCGGTGCTGCGCGGCTCCGGCGTCAATTACGATCTCCGGAAGGTCGCCCCATACGGCGCATACGACAAGGTCCAGTGGACGGTCCCGTTGGGCAAAAATGGCGATACCTATGACCGATACTGGATTCGGATGGAGGAGATGAAAGAGAGCACAAAAATCATCAAGCAATGCCTCGATCAACTTCCCGCGGGGCCTTACTTGGCCTATCTGCCCCAAATTGTCCTTCCAGCAAAGGATCGGGTTTTTACCGATATGGAAAGTATGATCTATCAGTTCCGGCTTTTTACAAAGGGGTTTGACGCGCCGCCCGGAGATATCTATTGCGGCACCGAGGCCCACAAAGGGGAACTGGGTTTTTATATTGTAAGCCGCGGCGGCGGAAAACCGTATCGGCTGAAAATTCGCGCGCCATCATTCATCCACCTCGGCGCGTTTGACCATATGGCAAAAGGATATATGATTGCCGACATCGTAACGATTTTCGGAACGTACGATATCGTGATGGGAGAATGTGACCGCTGAGGGCGCAGGGCGTCCGGCCAGCGAAGTCGGCCTCGCAGGGCACGTTGCCCCGTTGGGCCGCCTGTGACTCCAAATGGAACGTTGGTTTGGTTTCAGGGATTAACCTGTGTGGTTTGAAGGGGGCCACAACACAACCTGCTGTACTGTTTTCAAAATAACTTTACATGAAAAAGTTTGTCATTCCGGCATGGTTCTAGCCGGAATCCAGAACTGTCCGTAGTGGCTTAACCCTGGATTCCGGCTTAAAGATTGCCGGAATGACGGGAATTTATTGTAAGGCGATTTCAGTAACAGAATACTACTTCCCCTCCCCCGCTGGGGGAGGGAAAAGGCAAGGCACATGGCTAAACGAGAAGCCGTCTCGCTTGAGACGGAAAAAAAGATGTTGAAGCTCACCGTGGACGGTAAGGATGTAACCGTCCCGGAGGGCACCCCTGTCTTTGACGCGGTCAAAAAGATCGGAGTCGAACTCCCCGCGATGTGTTACCACTATGCCTTCTCCCCGTTTGGTTCCTGCGGCATCTGCCTTGTGGAAGTCGAAGGAAAGGGAAACAATGTCCGTTCCTGCACGGCCAAAGCGGTGGATGGAATGGTGGTCCGAACCCAAACGGAGAAGATGATTGAGGCCCGCAAAAAAGCGGTCGAGAAATGGCTGATTATTCACCCGCTGGACTGCCCCGTCTGTGACGCCGATGGCAAATGCGAACTGCAGGATTTGACCTATAATATGGGCGTCTATGACATTAAAAAAGGGGTGAAGAAGGTCGTCCCGGAAGATACCCGATCGGTCGTGCTCGACTTTAACATGGAACGTTGCATCCTCTGCGGCCAGTGCATCAACGTCTGTAAAGAGGTTCAGGAGATTGATGCGTTGGCCTTCTACAAAAAGGAGGGCAAGACCCTTGTGGGCGCGCATGAAGGGGTTCCGCTCGATTGCGAGTTTTGCGGCGACTGTCTCGCGGTCTGCCCGGTCGGCGCGATCACCAGCCGATTCTCGAAATATGCCTATAAACCGTGGCAGCTCAAAAAAACGCAGACCACCTGCACCTATTGCTCCGATGGCTGTTCGATGACACTCGAAACGGAAGGGTCAAAGGTGTTGCGTGTCACCTCCAAACTTTCGTATCTGTCGAAGTTTGGGCACGGCGTGGAGCCGGGGGACGAACATGGGGGGCTCTGTGTCCGCGGCCGATTCGGATTTCAATTTATTCAAAGCGAAAAGCGGCTGTCACGCCCACTGGTCAAGATTGATGGCAAACAGACCGAGACCCCCTGGTTTAAGGTTCTGCCTCAAATTGCCCGAAAATTAGTCGAGATTAAAAACAGCCACGGCGGGAAGGCGATTGCCGGGCTGATCTCCGGCCGATGCACCAACGAAGAGGTCTATCTGTTCCAAAAAATAATGCGCGCGACATTGGGTTCGAATAACATTGATACCGCTGCCCGCTATGGCCACATGAATTCGGTTCTCGCGATGCAACAGGCGTTGGGGATCGGGGTATCGACAACCTCTTATAAACAGATCACCCTTTCCGATGTCATCTTGGTTGTTGGATCGGATATTACCGAGACCAATCCGGTGGCCTCGCTCCGAATCAAAGAGGCAAAGAGGGCCTTTGGGGCAAAGGTGATCGTCATTGATCCAATCAAGACCCACATGATGAAACTGTGTACCCATCCGCTCCAAGTTACCGCGGGTTCCGAAGCGGCGCTTTTAACCGGATTGGTGAAGGCGATTGTACAAAATAAATGGGCCTATCCGTTCTTCACCGTCGAACATCCGAAGTTTTATGAAACAGTTTGTCGCGCAACGGAGGCGATTTCTGAGGAGGCGATTTCGCAGAGAACGGGTATCGCATGGGATGCCATTAAAGAGGCCGCGGAGCTTTTGGCGAAATCAAAGCGGGGAACGATTATTTGGGGCGCGGGGATTGCCGCAGAGACCGGGGCACGTGAGAATCTGTTCCGGCTGATCGATCTGGCATTGCTCTGCGGCCTGCTGGAAAAACCGGGCGCGGGGATTCATCCTGTTTGTGAAGAGAATAATGAACAGGGGGCGGTGGATATGGGGGGTGTCGCGGAGTTTCTGCCGGGCCAGATCCCGTATCACGAAGGGCGAGAACGATTCTCCAACTTATGGAACAGGCCGCTGCCGGAAGAAGCCGGCTGGACCTTGCCTGAGATGATCGAGCAGGCGCATCAGGGAAAAATAAAAGCCCTTTACATTGTTGGTGAAAATCCGTTGGGGACGCTGCCCGCGTCGATGAAGGTGCGTGAGGCGTTTGAGAAGATCGATCTGATTATTTGCCAGGATCCCTTTTTAACACAAACAGGCGAGATGGCCGATTTTGTTCTCCCCGCGACAACGTTCGCCGAAAAAGAAGGGACCTTCACCAACATGGAGGGAAACATTCGACGCCTGAATCAGGCACTTGATCCGATTGGCGAGGCCCGAACCGACTTCAAAATCTTTTGTGATCTTGCACGACAGATAAAAGAGGTGGGTGGAGAAGGGATGGCAGAAACGTACCGTTCTCCGGAGGAGATTGCCGGGGAGATCGGCCAAGCGGTGCCCGGTTATCTCAATGGTGAACGGCCAGAAATTAATCCGGAGCATCTGCGGCATTATCTTGAAAACGGCTTTGTGCCAACGGTTTCGGAACGATATTCCTCAACAGACGTTGTTGCGCCTGCCCCGTCCGCAACTTCTTCCAATGGTTATCAGTTGCGGTTGGGACAGGTGATCTATCATTCGGGAAAACTCTCTACGCGTGATGAAGGGCTGATGAAGATTTATGATAAACCAACGTTGAAGATCAACGAGGCCGACGCGGCCGAGCTTGATCTTAAGAAAAATGATTGGGCACGGGTCAAGTCCGACCAGGGCGCGGTTGAGCTTGCGATCGATGTAATGCCTTCTTTACCGAAGGGGATGGTTTGGTTTCCCGAGCATTTTACTGCGCTCAGAGACCTGATGGAGGTTACAATCGATCCGGTCACCCGCGTCCCGTATTTTAAGTCCGGGCCGGTTTCGTTAAAAAAAGTTCCACTGTTTGACCTTGCCGTTGTCGCCTCAAAAACAGGTGATATGGCAGAAGAGGTCTCTCACCCTCTCCCAGCGGGAGAGGGTCGGGGTGAGGGAAGGGTGCAAGCATGACGATTCGATCTTTTTTTTCCAGTATCTTCCTTGAAGAGATTTTGAAGGCACTCAAGCTGACCTTTAAACATTCGTTTGTCAAAGAGGTCACATTACAATATCCGCATCAGAAGCTTTCCCTTCCGGACACGCACCGGGGCGCGTTGGGCCTGCTTCGTTATGACGATGGTGTGGAGCGGTGCGTTGGGTGCGACTTATGCGAAGCGGCCTGTCCGTCGCATTGCATTCGGGTGGTGAGTGGAGAGGTGCAGGAGAACGGGTTGCTTCGGCGGGTTGCGACGGAGTTTTACATCGATATTACCAAGTGCGTCTTTTGCGGATTTTGCGTGGAGGCCTGTCCGGTCAACGCGTTGGGGATGACCAAGTTGTACGAATATTCCACTCCCAATAAACGGGAGTTAATTTTTGATAAGCCGAGGCTGTATCAGGTTGGCGAGAAATATCATCAAGAGGCCAAGGCCTATCTCGTGGCCCACAATCAGGAAAAGGCCGATGAATCGGCCGAAGCCTACCGCTATCG
>CAZSME010000057.1:0-7884 GCA_964607665.1 uncultured Nitrospirota bacterium
ACCCTAGCCCTCCCCCGCTTGCGGGGGAGGGGATGGGAGAGGGGGGATTCCGGCTTAAAAATTGCCGGAATGACGGGAATCTATTGTACAGATATTTTAGTAGCAGCATCCTAATCCCTCTTTTCAGATGGCGCGGGGGTCGCGGGGGGAGCGGCCGGCGCTGGATTTTGACTTGCGAACAGTTTATCCATTTGCGCGATGACCTTTGCCGTGATGTCGTGTGTCGGTTTGGCGTAAAGCACCGAGCCGCGTTCCCCATTCTTGTCCAAGACAAAGGCATACCCCTCCTTTTCAGCGATCTGTTTTACCACTTGTTCGAGTTTTTGGTTGAACTCGTTTAACGCGCTGACCCGTTTGTCCTGAACCTCTTTTTGAAGTTCATTGACCTTATTGCGATATTGGTTCACGACCCGATCGAACTCCCCCTGCTTCATCTTCAGGGCCTCTTGCGAGAGGATCGCACCCTGTTTATCAATATCGTCCTTAAGTCGCTTGATCTCTTGCTCATCCAGATCGATGATCTGTTGGCGTGCCCTTACAAACTCGTCCAGGATTTGTCTGAGCCGTGCCCCTTCTTTTGTGTTTTCGAGGACGTTCTGCGCGTCGACAAATGCCGGCTTTCCTTCCGTCTCGCCCCTTCCCAGCGTGGGAAGGAGTAGGGCAATAAACATCAGCAACGATACTATTTTTTTCACGTTTTTTTCTCCTTATGTTGTTTTTATTACTTGTTTTGTAAACACTTCACCCTCCCCCTCGCCCCCACTCTAGCCCATCCCCACCGAACCTCCCGAGGAAGGGGAGGACGGCACGGCCGTCTGCGAATAGAGTCGGCCCGTTGGGCCGACTAAAAAACTTGCCACCCGTATCAAAACAGCGTGCCGATTGAAAATTCAAATTCCGTTGATGGCTCGCCGGGCTTTGGATCAATGTTTCGTCCCCATTCAAATCGGATCGGCCCGATCGGCGAGATGAACCGGATACCGGTTCCGGCCCCTTTTCGTAGCCCGGAAAGGGCAATCGGGTCGGGATCATCAAACGCCTTTCCAATGTCGTAGAAAAAGACCCATTTCATATTGGCTTCTTCTACAAGGGGAATCAGATACTCTGCGTTAAAGAAAAGCTCTTTATTCCCTCCCTTGATCACACCGTCCTGGGTAAGCGGCCCCGCCTTGCCGAATCGAAATCCGCGTACCGTGTTAATCCCGCCGACAAAAAATCGTTCTCCCACCGGCAGCTCTTTTTCACCAATGCCGTCCGCGTAGCCGACCTGGCCATGCAGCGAAAAGGTATGTTCCCGCCATCCCGGATAAAATCGGCCCGACTCGAACACCACCTTGTAGTAATCGTTATCACCGCCCAAGAAGGTGCCCGCGTATTCCAACGAAAGCGCGTTGCGGGTGCCGGTCTTGGGATCAAAGATAAAGTCGCGTGTGTCCCGCGCAATCGAAAACCCAACGGCCCGGGTGATCGTTTTTCCCTGCGCGGCCTGTTTCTGAACCAGATCGGGGGCCGCCGGCCCGACATTAAAGACACGAAGGGTTTCCAGAGTATAGCTTAAACTGGTGTGGATATGCTCTCCAATCGCCTTCCCCAAAATCAAATCCCCTCCGGCCCGCCTTTCCTGATATTCGGAATCGAAGCCGAAACCAAATCGCCGAGTCTGATTGAAGATGTCGGTCTGGCCCGAAAAGGTCGAGTCAAAGAGATAGGGTTCCCGAAAGGTCAGGCTATAGGTGGTTCTCCTTTTTCCGAACTCGGAACGGGCGCGCAGGAGTTGTCCCTTGCCAAACAGATTTCCCTGATTAACCTCGAACTGCCCGACGAGTCGATCGACCGAGCTGTAGCCGCCTCCAAGGATGAGTGTGCCGGTTGACTTTTCCTGAACCGCGACATTTAAGTCCACTTCGCCCTCTGCAACCTTTTGGGGGACGATATCAATATGCTCAAAAAAGTTCAGGTTATGGAGCCGCTGAAAAGAACGTCGTAATAACTTCGTGTTCACGATCTCCTGTTCGTTTTGCCGAATCTCCCGTCGAATAACCCAATCGCGCGTCTTATCGTTGCCGCGAATGGTAATGTTGCGCAGCCGGTAGGGGTCGTCCTCGGTAATCCGGTAGGTGATATCGACGATCTTTTCATCGGCCCGGGGAACAACCTGCGGAGAGGCGTTCGCAAAGATATGCCCCTGCTCACCGTAAAGATCAACGATCGCCCGCACATCCTCCCCGATCTTTTTCTTGCTGAACGTTTCTCCCGCGCGGCTTTTTGTACTATTCGAAAGCGGAGCGGTATCAAACAATTTATTCCCTTCGTATTCGACCTGGCCGATTTGAAACCGATCCCCCTCCGCGACCGAAAAGGTGATATCAAACCACTTTTTATCGTCGCTGATCGTGACAACCGGTCTGTCCACCTGCACCTGCAGATAGCCGCGATCGAGATAGAAATCCTTGATGCGGTCCATATCGGCGGTGAGTGTTTCGGACTGATAGGTGCCCGATCCGCTGGCCCAGGAGGTGAGCCAGAAATACTCTTTTGTCTCCATCGCCTTCTTCACCTTTTTTTCCTTCAATGCGGAAACGCCATTCAACCGGATTTTTCGGATATATGCCTGCTCCCCTTCTTTAATCAGGAAGGTTAATGTCACCTTTTCTTCCGTAACGCGATGAATGACCGGTACGATTTCGGCCCGGTAGTACGCCTCTTTTTCATAAAGGGCGGCCAGCGTTTCGATCTGTCTGGTGAGCGTGACCTTGTCTAAAAAGGTTTGAAGTGGAATCGAGACGTTGTCTTTCAGCCGTTCCGTGCTGATCGCATCATTTCCCTCAAAGAGGATTTCGACGAGGACCGGCTTTTCATAAACCACAAACGTGAGGAGGATTCCCCCCTCCAACGGATCGGTTATTGCTTCAATTTGATCAAAGTAGCCTAAGCCATACAGGTTCTTTATCTCACTTTGTACTGCTTCGGGAGAAAAGATCTCCCCCTCTTTTATCTTCAGTTTTGCACGCAGGGTCTGATCATCGGTTTTTCGGTTCCCCTTAATTGCGATCTGCTTAACGATAATTGTTCTTTCCTCTCCGAACAGGGGCGACGCCGTGACGATCAAAAAAAGAAACGGAACCAATATTTTAATAAGAGAAATGAGCGCTTCCTTTCGATATAAAAAGTCGGCTATGGTATCATTTCTCTCCGCAATCTGTAAATAAAGGGCACCTCTAAAAAAGGACACCCAAACAACCCAATGAACCCGCTTCTATATGTATTGGCAGGACTCAATGCCCTTTTCTTTTCATTAAGAAATCGGGTGCGATGGCGCGGAAGACGTTATCATGAAAAACCGGCAGGCTCGCTCCCCAACCTTACCCCCCCACAACGATTGATTGTTCAGGGTTTGCGTGACCAATACAATGTTCACTTTGAAGCGTTCTTAAACGAGAGAAACGCCCTGCGGAACTATTACCTTCTTCATCTTTTAGATCAGGTGGCCGAAACGTGGGGTTGGGGCTCTGACGATGGAGCGTCTTCTCTAAAGGGCCGGCGGGTTGTGGATGTCGGGAGTAAAAACTTTTACTACGCCCCCGCGCTCCATGCCTTCTTTCAACCGAGTCATCTGGCGGGGGTTGAGCTGGACGGGTTTCATCTGTACCGAGGGCTTTATACCAACGCCTCGTATGCCGATTTTTATATCAAGACCCTTCCAAACAGCGCGTATCACGTGATGAACCTGACGGCCTATCACGAGCCGGTGGATATCCTGGTCTGGTTCTTCCCGTTTGTCTTTAAGGAGGATGTCGTGAGTTGGTATCTCCCTCTAAACTGTTTTGAACCTAAAACGCTGTTTCAACACGCGCGTCAGATCCTTTCCGAGGAGGGCGTTCTGCTGATGGTGAATACGGGGGAGGAGGAATGGACGGTTGCCTCCGACCTGCTTCATCAGGTTGGGTTTTCTCAACGGGGATGGATCCCCGCGTTCGAAGGATTATGGAGCAAAGTGATTACCCCTTCGATCAGTCTCTGGTCGGTCCGGTAGAGAGGGCGGGGTTGGCGGCGGGGGTCGCGTACCCCTTGTCTTTCAGTAAAAAACCCTGGACCAGATGAATCCCCATCCCTTCGGTCACGCTCAGCTCTTCTTCGTTCTCAATGCCTTCCGCGATGATCGTGGCGTTGTGATCTTGTTGCATCGCGGAGACCAAACTTTTTAGAAACGACCGAAAAGTCGGGCTGGTCACGGAACGGAGAATGACGGAGCGATCGACTTTAACGTATTCGGGCTGCAAGCGTGAGATAAATGGCAACGAGATGAAACCGGCGCCGAAATCGTCGATGGCAAATTTGAATCCCTTTTTCTTCCATCGTTCCGTAGTGGTCAGGTAGGTGTCCAGGTCATACAGCGATTCCGATTCGGAGATTTCCAGAACCACGTCCAAGTCGTGCGGTTTTTGAATCCACTCGCATTGGTGCAGCAGGATCGAGTCCACATTGAGGAAAACGCGGGCGAGACCGATCTCTTTGGCCTTCTTCAGCTGCGAGATAAAACAGTGGCTTTTGACTTCGGCGAGCTGCCCTAAGGCCACATATTTTCTAAAAAGATCCGTAATGGTCACTTTGCCATAGATGTCCCGAGCGAGCGCTTCATACCCGATAACTTGATTTTCGTCTAAGTCAACAATCGGCTCAAACACCATGCTGATCGGATAAACCTCTTTCAGGGCGCTGTCGTCGCCCACACAGACCTTCTCGTCCCCTTTCTTTGCCATCAAAAGGGAGCGATTGGCCCGCGTGATCAGTTGATCGATCGACTGACACTGCTCCGGATAAACGGCAACGCCAATGCTAATCGAAAGGGGGAATGAGACCTGCTGTCCGGCCTCCTGTATCGCATTTTGAATCTGACTCGCTTTCTGAAGAATCGCCTCGCGCGTGGTGTTGGGAAGAATAACGGCAAACTCGTCGGCGCCAGATCGAAAAAGAAGGGGGTGCCGCGGATGCAATCGATCGGATGTTGGCCCGTCGGCCCCCCCGGTTGGCGTGAGAAGCGCCTTGATATTGCTGGCGGTGATCTTCAGGGCCCGATCGCCATACTGATGACCCAGTGTTTCATTGAGTTCTCGAAACTTGTCCAGGTCACAGAGCAGGAGCGCCAGCGTCTCATTATTTTGTTTGGCCTTCAAAACCGCCTCTCCCAACTGAAGGCCCAGTTGATCTCTGTTGTACAAGTCGGTGAGGGAATCGCGCGAGGAGAGGGTCATGATATCGGCAATCGCCTTTTGTTTTTGTATCGCGAGCACGGCCTCTGTCGCGAATTGGCTGAGCACGTCGAGTATATCCGGTGGATAGGTGCGGGGTTCCGTATCGTCAAAGTAAAGAATGCCCAGGGTTTCCTTTCCGGAATAGAGGGGGATGGCGACAAGGGAGCGGATCCCCGCATTGGTAACCAGGGCACTGTTGATCTCGGGATGCCCCCGAAGATCGGGGATGGCAATCGGTTTATCGTGAGAAAGGATATATTGCGTGAGGCCGCCAACACGGATGGGGTAGGTCGCTTTTTGGGCCAATCCTTCTGGAAGACCCCGTTGCGCCATAATAACAAATTCGTTTTGTTGCTTCATGAAGAGGGACAACGAACCCACCGGCATTTGGGTGATCTCCATTCCTCTTGCCACAATCGTATCGAAAACCGGAAAGAACGTTTTTGACTCCGCGATCATCCGGTTGATCTCACGGTGTTTCTGCAATAAGTTGTCCTTGGCTTTGATCTGGATCAGGATGTTGATGAAAAGACGGGTGACATCACCGGTGGCCACTTCAAAGCTTCGGTCGGGGAATTTCAGGAGCCGGGTCCGCATCGCCTCGTCTCCGGTTAAGTCAAATACGATATCCACCGGAAGGGTTTTGAGTGTCTCAATCGGATCATCAAGAAAGATCGGTATGCGGGCGTCCCGCGCTTTTTTTAGCGCGGGGGCGTCTTTGTTCTGATCGGCGATACCCAGAATCTCGACCCAGGGAAACGGCAGAAGCGAGTTTAACACCTGCTCCCCCCCGGACCCTCCACCAATTAAAAATACCTTGCTCATGTTCCGAGTATAACACAAAGTTTTTCCGTTTCTGAAATCCGGTTACCGCGCGACATCTTTGAGAGAATAAAAATCGCCGTTCGCGTACAGGGTGTACCCCGTGACCTCTTTCTTCATAATCGCGACATTCTGGAGATGCCAGAGGCTGATATAGGGCAGCTCGTTGGCCAGAATCTCCTGAATCTCGCGATAG
Organism: uncultured Nitrospirota bacterium; assembly: GCA_964607665.1. Taxonomy (GTDB): domain Bacteria; phylum Nitrospirota; class Nitrospiria; order SBBL01; family SBBA01; genus CAZSME01. The sequence continues at coordinate 6,271 of CAZSME010000057.1, forward strand.
ACGGCCTTCCTCTGATCGAGTTGCAGTAATGTCCGTCCCTGGATCAGAAGCTGATCGATCCGTTCGTTTTGATAACGCACGCGATTGGATCCGTTGGGAGGAACCGACTGGGAATGAAACAGATCATAATAAATGTCCGGATCGTTGACGCCAACCCACGAGAGACTAAACAGCTGAAAGTTTCCCGATTTCACGTCGGAATAAAATGTTCCCCACTCGAAACTCCGAATTTTTACCGCAATGCCGATTAACGAAAGCTGTGCCTGTACCACTTCGGCAACCCGTCGGCCCAGCTCGTTTTGCGATGTTTTATAGGTGAGATGAAATCGCGTGCCCGACGACGAAGCGGGGAGAAGCCCCGCCTCGTCTAAAATCTGTGATGCCCGTTTGAGATCATAGTCATACCGTTTTGTCGGGGCGTAAGCCCAGTGGCGATCATTCAAAAGACCGTCGGCAGGAGTGGCCAATCCGCGGAAGAGATATGTTGTGATTGCCTCTTTATCAATCGCGTGCGCGATCGCCTCTCGAACCGGCTTCTTTTTTAAGATCGGATCGTGCAGGTTAAACCCCATATACGAATAGGTGGTGCTGGGGGCCTGTATGACGTTTAGTGATGGGTTGTTTTTAAGACGCGGAAGGGCATCGGGCGGAAAGGCGTTTTGAAGGAGGTCAATATTCCCTTTTGAAAGCTCCAGAAGACGGGTGGAGTCTTCCGGGATAATTCGAAAAATAAGCCGGGGAATTTTGGGGGCTCCATCAACGAAGTCGGGAAAGGCGGCAAGCTCCACCGCATGATCCGGCTCATATTTTACAAACGAAAACGGACCCGATCCAATTAAACGGGAGACAAACTGCCCCGGATCCTGCTCGACAATGTGCCGGGGGAGGATACTGCGGGTCAGGTATGAAAGAAACGGCGCCTGTTTTTCGCGTAAGATAAAACGGACGGTGGTGGGATCGGGGGTTTCAATCCGTTCAATCGCCTCATACGTTTTTCGATGCGGGGAGGCGGTGGCCGGATCCAAAATCGTTTCGTAGGTGTATCGGACATCGTCCGACGTGAGGGGGTGGCCATCATGAAACCGAACGTTACTTTTTAGATAAAACGTATAAACTGTGTCGTTTTCGATCTCCCACCGTGATGCCAGATCGGGCCGAATCGCACCGGTGGGATCGACGCGAATCAACGCGGAAAACAGCAGATGGTTGATCCGTTCGGAGTAGGCGTCGGTGGCAAATCGTGGATCCAACTGCGACGGGGCAGAATCGAGCGCGACGACAAACGGTTTTTGATCATCGGGGATAGGGGAGGAGCAGGCGGCAAGCAGAAGAACTAAAAAGGGGGCCAGTAAACGCTTCAACCGGAAATCGCCTTTCGCATAACTTCCGTTGGAGCGGCCTGTTTTGTGAAAATTTCAAATGCGAGAACCCCCTGATGAAGCAGCATCCCGATCCCCGGCACAATCGTGATCCCTTGTTTTTCAGCCGCCTGAAGCAGCGGGGTCTTGAACGGGGAATAGATCAGATCGGCTACCACCCAGGTGGGATGGAGTAAAGAAGCGGGATAGGGGAGGGGATCGTTGGTTTCCATCCCCAACGGGGTCGTATTAATCA
>CAZSME010000058.1:0-7858 GCA_964607665.1 uncultured Nitrospirota bacterium
GACCCCCTTTCTTGACAAAAAAGAATCGGTTGAGGCATCGTTGTTCGCCTTGTTTAGAGGGGAATAGGATGACACAGCATACCACACCAATGATGAAACAGTACGGGGAGCTGAAAAAGCAGCATCCCAATGCGATTCTTTTTTTTCGGATCGGCGATTTCTATGAAATGTTTCACGACGATGCGGTGCTGGCCTCAAAAATCCTTGAAATTACGTTAACAACACGGGATAAGGGAAAAGAAAACGCGGCCCCCCTTTGTGGGGTGCCGTACCATGCGGCCTCCGGCTATATCCAGAAGCTGATTAAGGCCGGTCACTCGGTGGCCGTGTGTGAGCAGACGGAAGAGGCAACAACGGCCAAAGGGGTTGTTCAACGGGAGGTAGTGCGCGTCATCACCCCCGGCACCCTGATTGAGCCCGAACTCCTCTCCCCCAATGAAAATAATTACGTTGCGGCGCTGCATTGGGACATAAAGCGTCCGCTCCAGGAGGCCAAAGAGATCGGCATGGCCTTCCTTGATATTTCAACCGGGACATTTTGCTCTTTTCAGACACAGGACATGGACGCGGTGGAAAGTGCGCTGTTCAAAATCGACCCCAAAGAGATGATCCTGCCAAACGGTCTTAAAGAGAGGTCCCGCGCTGTTTCGAACGAGGGCGGTTCGCCTGATCGGCTCGTGGGTCTGGGTCTCCCGGCAGGCACGCCGATTCGATTTGTCCCATCCCGTTATTTTGTTGAAGAAGAAGCCTACGCGTTGTTGCGGCGTCATTTTCAGGTCCATTCGGTTTCGGCGCTTGGGCAAGAGGGGAGCGGTCTGATCGCGGCCGGCGCCCTCTTGGCCCATCTGAACGAGACGCAAAAAGGGGTCATTGGAACGCTCACCGCGCTTACACCGTACCCGTTTGGTGCGTTCGCTAAAATTCATCCATTGGCGCAGCAACATTTGAACCTTGTTCCCAAAGGGCGTGATCAAAAGGAGGGGACACTGCTCCACATCTTGGATAAAACGGTTACCGCAATGGGGGCGCGACGGCTCCGCCACGGACTGCTTCATCCCCTGCGTTCTCCGGAGCCGATCGCAAACCGGCAATCCGGCGTCGCCTTTTTCCACGCGCGGCTTTCGCTTCGCCACCATGTGCGCGATATTTTGCGAAAGATGGCCGATGTCGAACGCCTCATCGGACGCATTCGCCTCAACGCGGCCCATCCGCGCGATTTGATTGCGCTGAAAAACTCTGTGATGCTTCTCCCTGAAATCTTCAAGGCAGTGGCCGCGACGATACCATCGAACACCACCTCCTTCTTGCGCCCCAATGAGGAGGGATCGGGCATCCCCCCGTTTGTTGAAGCGCTTTTTAGCGGCTGGGACAACCTTGATGAGGTCGCAGAACGCATTGATCGCGCCATTTTGCCTGACCCGCCGCTTTCCCTAAAAGAGGGCGGGGTGATTCGAGAGGGGTATATCGCTGAGCTGGATGAGATACGGCATTTTCAGCGGGAGGGGCGGTCGATCCTGACAAAAATCGAAATAGGGGAACGTCAGAAGACCGGGATTGACTCGCTCAAGGTGCGTTACAATCAGGTGTTTGGCTATTATATCGAGGTCAGCGAAACACATCTGAAGAAAATCCCTCCGGAATATATTCGCAAACAGACCCTCACGCGAGCGGAACGGTTTATCACGCCGGAGTTGAAAACGATTGAGGAGCGGCTTGTTGGCGCGGAGGAGAAGCGTATCGCGTTGGAACGGATGGCCTTTAATGACCTTCTCAAAACGCTGGGGGAATATACGCATCGGATTCAGGCGATGGCACAGAAGATCGCGACGATCGATCTGATTGCCGCCTTGGCCGAAGTGGCCCATCAAAATCGGTATGTGCAACCGGAGGTGAATGATGGTCTTCGGATTCGGATTGTGGAGGGGCGACACCCTGTTTTAGAAAAGACGCTTCCGGCGTTTGTGCCCAACGACACGATGATTGATCCAAAATCGGCGCGGCTTCTTTTACTCACGGGCCCCAACATGGCGGGGAAATCAACCTACATGCAACAGGTCGCATTGATTGTGCTGATGGCGCAAATCGGGGGCTTTGTCCCGGCGCGCGAGGCGACGATTGGCGTCGTCGATCAGTTTTTTACACGGGTGGGGGCGCAGGACGCGTTGACCTCCGGGATGAGCACCTTTATGGTGGAGATGACCGAGATGGCGCAGATTTTACGGCACGCGACCGAAAAAAGCCTGATTTTGCTCGATGAGCTGGGACGCGGCACCTCCACATTTGATGGGATCAGCATTGCCTGGGCCGTTGCCGAACATCTGCATCGGACTTCTGTCCGTACCCTTTTTGCCACCCATTATCACGAACTGACCCAGCTTTCCCGCGCGCATGAAGGGATTCGGAGCTATCATGCCCAGGTTCGAGAATGGAACGATGAGATCATCTTTCTGCGAAAAGTGGTGGAGGGGAGTGCGGATAAAAGTTATGGGATTGAGGTGGGTCGGCTTGCGGGGCTTCCAACGGAAATTATTAAACGGGCCAAAACGCTTCTGCAACAACTGGAAACCGCCGATTTGCAATCGCCGCTTTTTGAGGCGGCCGGTTTTACGAACGGACCGGTTCCGCAGGCGTCGTTACAGGGGGAGATGACCGAACCGGTAAGGGCGGGGGATCTCTTTTCTTCTGCTCCTTCTGTAACTCCCGATCCCATTCTTGAAAAACTTCAGTCGATTGATCCCAACGCGATCACACCAATGCAGGCGCTTGCGCTTTTGGCCGAGCTCTCGGAACAAGCCAAAAAGGAGCGGACATAAATGATGAAAACATGGTTTAAAAAAATAAAACTGACCCCCTTTGAACGACAGGCCTGCTTAACCGGAAGCCTTGTCGTTATTCTGGGTACATTACTGCTGATTGCGTTAAACTGGGGGGCAATGCTTTATGCTGTTTTTCTCTCTATCGCGCTGGGGGGCGCGGTGACCGCGGTGGTTTCCACAGGGGCCCTCCTCAAGGAGGAACAGTTTCAGAGTCACTTTGAATTCTCGATTCCCTTTGATACGGAAACGAAGCGACTCCCTCTTATCGATCTCAGCCAAGAAGGGGTTCATGTCCCGGCACGTCTTTGTGAGGTCATGGCTTTTGCTCAGATGGAAGTCGTCCCTCCTGTGAAAACCGGCAACACACCGGGCAGTCCTCCCCCGACCGCACCGCCGTCTCCACCCCCCCCTCCCCCTGATAACGCCCAGATCATGGAAGAGGCCTTTCGATATGGTGGCACGCTCTTACAATATCAACTCCTTCGATTACTGCATCGTCTCCAGAATCGTGTTCGGATTGCATCGCAACAGGATACAAAGCAGCCCCATGCGGAAACGGATCATGGTCCGCTTGATGACGGAGAAGTCGTCTTATCGTCTATCGTCTCCTGCCACAATAACGCGTTTCTGGAATCGATTTCCCGAAATCGGTTTGCCCGATCGGAATCGGAACAGTCGTTCTGGCAAAAAAATCAGATCTACCTTCCTGAAAATACCGAAATCGCACTGTATCTGAAGAGGGCCTCTCCGGGGGCCTATCCCTGTTATGGCGTGCGGCTGTCCAAACCCCACTTCTTTGACCTTTACTTTACTGTTGTGCCGGTTACCGCGACCGATCCGGGATTCGTTCCCAAAGACCTTATCCTGCCGGAGGAGGAACGGGGCGCCATTCAGACGTTGGAGTACACGATCGAGATGTCGGCCTGCTTTCACCGATTGGCCTCGGGGCTGCATCAAACAGAAGAGATGAAACGGTGGGCCCGGTGGCTGTTTAACGAAATGAAACGATCCCTGGCCAATCCGTTGGGCTGACGAACACCCCCTGTTACATCCCTCCGCAGGGCTACAAAAAAATATCCCAAACTGCTACACTGTCCCCCGATGATACAACCGTCTTAAGGGCAGAGAGGCCCCAATGAAAGAAAAGATCGTCACGTCGATTCTTCTTATTGCCGCTGTTGCTTTTCTCGGGTTTTTCATCTGGGTATACGCGACACAGAAGCTGGTGCATCGCCCCGATCCGATCAAGGTTGGCGTGCTGCATTCGTTAACCGGAACGATGGCAATCAGCGAAACCTCGGTTGCCGATGCCACGCTGCTTGCGATTGAAGAGATCAATAAAAAGGGGGGCGTTTTAGGACGACCGATCGAACCGATTGTGGTTGATGGGCAGTCGGACTGGCCTACCTTTGCGCAGGAGGCCGAACGTCTGATCGTTCAAGAAAAGGTCAGCGTGATCTTTGGCTGTTGGACATCGGCCAGCCGAAAAACCGTGAAACCGGTCTTCGAACGGTACAATCATCTGCTGTTCTATCCGGTGCAATATGAGGGATTAGAACAATCGCCCAACATCATCTATACCGGGGCCGGCCCCAATCAACAAATTATTCCCGCGGTGAAATGGACATTTGATCATCTGGGGAAACGGGTTTTCCTGGTGGCGTCGGACTATGTCTTTCCGCGAAGCGCGAACGCGATTATCAAGGATCAAACCGCCGCGCTGCGCGGGGAAATCGTGGGCGAGGAATATATCCTTTTGGGGAGCAGCGAGGTAAAAGGGGTGGTGCAAAAAATCGTCCGAACCCGGCCGGACGTGATCTTTAATACCATCAATGGGGACAGTAACGTCGCGTTTTTTCGGGAGCTCCGTGCCGCGGGGATTACGCCTGCGGTCATCCCCACCCTGTCGTTTAGCATCGCCGAGCATGAGGTGCGGACGCTGGGCGCGAAGCTGGTGCAGGGCGATTATGCCGCGTGGAACTATTTTCAGAGCATTTCGAGCCCGGAGAACAAACTGTTTGTGGAGAGTTTTAAGAAACGATATGGCGTTCATCGGGTGACCAATGACCCGATGGAGGCCGGTTATTTCGGCGTCTATCTGTGGGCCCAGGCGGTCGAAACGGCCAAGAAAACCGATCCCCGAATTGTTCGGAAGATGATATTGAATCAAAGTTTCGCGGCGCCCGAAGGGGTTGTCTATGTGGATGAAGAAAACCAGCATACATGGAAAACGGTACGGATTGGAAAGATTAATGCCAGTGGACAGTTTGATATTGTCTGGTCGTCCGAAAAACCGGTGCGACCGGTTCCCTATCCCCTCTATCGCTCGAAATCGGAATGGAATATGTTTCTCAGCGATCTTTATACCGGATGGGGAAATCAGTGGGCCAACCCGGGGGCGGCACGGGGGGCCACGGGCCCCGGCGAGAACTAAATCGGCCCGTTGGGCCGACTGAAAACCCATCTGTTCATGAGTACATTGTTCTTTCAACGGCCAACATTCCCCTCCCCCTAGAGGGGGGAGGGTTAGGGTGGGGGTGAGGTACGGGCACGCATAAAAGCCTATCATCCACCTTTCCCTCTTCTCCTCCCCTTACGGGAGCGGGGATGTTATCACCAATAGTAAAGAAGCGTTGGACGCACGACACGCGTGATACAACAGATTAACATCGCACCAAAATTACGCCTGGCCTTCCTGTTGATTGCTATTTTCCCATTGGCAATCGTTGCGGCGATTACCTATAACAACGCAAAAATCGCGTTAACCCGACAGGTCACGGAAGGGCTATTGGCTGTTTCTGAGAATACCGCCCAACAAATCCAAAGCTACTTTTTAGAGAGAAAGCGAGACGCGACAACGCTTTCCCAAGACCCCACACTCATTGAAGCGGCGGAAAACCTCAATCACGCCTTTCGACGTGGGGGATTAGATACGCCAAACTACCTGGCGATGGACCGGCAGGTCCGACCCTTCCTGACCTATTTCCGGGATGCCGCGGGGTTTTATGATCTCTTTCTGATTTCTCCCGAGGGGGACGCTATTTTCTCAGTGAATCAGGGTGAAGATTTGGGATCCAATTACAAAACCGGGCGTTACAAGGACTCCGAGTTGGCGCGCGTGTTTGATCGGGCCAATACACTGCTGGAGACCGAGATATCCGATTTTGGATATTATCAGGCCACCAACGAACCGGCCGCGTTTGTCGCTGCGCCGCTTCTCAAAGAGGGACAGATCATCGGCGTGGTCGCACTTCAGATGAGCAATCAGGAGGTCTATCAACTGGTTGCAGAATACACCGGTTTGGGACGAACCGGTGAGATTGTCATTGGGTCCCGCGTGGGGGATAAAGCCACATTCATTGCGCCGGTGCGACACGATCCCCATGCGGCATTTCGAAGGCGGATTGTCCTGGGCTCGGGGACCGATAAACCGCTTCAGGAGGCGATACAGGCAAAACGCGGCGCTGGCATCGCGACCGATTATCGCGGAGAGGAGGTGTTGGCGGCATGGCGATATCTCCCTTCGCCCCGATGGGGAATCGTGGTCAAGATCGATACCGCTGAGGCCTTCGCGCCGATCGATCGGCTCAGGACAATATCCCTGATCCTTGCGGGAGGCATTCTACTGGTCGCGGCCGTAGCGGCCGGGTTCATCGCGAAATCGATCTCCGATCCGATTGTAAAACTCAAAAGAATAACGGGGGTGATCGCAGGGGGGGATTTAACGCAACGCGCGGAGATTACGTCGTCCGATGAGATCGGAGAATTGGCCAGTTCGTTTAATATTATGGCGGCTCGGATTGATAAAAACACATCCGAATTGGTAGCGACTAACGAACAACTTCGGGTTATTCGGGAGGAGCTGGAGCAGAGGGTCAAGGCACGCACCGCCGAACTCGAGATTGCGAATCATGAGTTAGAAGCGTTTACCTATTCTGTTGCGCACGATCTGCGGACGCCCCTGCGCGGCATTGATGGCCTCAGCCAACTGTTAGTCGAGAAATATGGAACGGCGCTGGAGGCAAAAGGGGCCGACTATCTTAACCGGGTACGCAAAGGGGCGCAAAAGATGGACCAGCTCATCGATGCGTTGTTGTCCCTTGCCAAAGTTACACGGATCACGTTATCCTATGACCTCGTATCGTTCTCCGAATTGGCATCGGAGCTCGTCGAGGAGCTGAAGAGGGAATATTCCAGTCAAGCGGTGGAGGTGGTGATCGCGGCGAACCTGTACGCGCGAGGGGACCATCACCTTTTTCGGGTCATGTTGGCAAATCTGTTGGGCAATGCCTTTAAGTTTTCAAGCCGGGTGCAGGCGCCTCGTATTGAATTTGGGCTGCGGCGTGAAGCGAATCAGCCGGTTTTTTTTATATCGGACAACGGCGCCGGGTTTTCAATGGAGTACAGTGAGAAAATTTTTGTCCCGTTTGAACGGCTGCACGCGCAAAGCGATTTTCCCGGAACCGGTATTGGTTTAGCCACCGTGCAACGGATTGTGACCCGCCACGGGGGGAAAATTTGGGCCGAAGCGGAAGAAGGCCGCGGGGCAACCTTTTTTTGGACATTACCGACAACAATGACATAAAGAGGAAGAGAAGCGATGACACATGAAGACCAACGTATTCTGCTTGTTGAGGACAACGAAGATGATGTGGAGTTGACGTTAGCCGCGCTGGAAGAGGAACATGTCGCGGATAAGACGATTGTCGCGCGGGATGGCCAGGAGGCGGTAGACTACCTCTTCGCAACGGGAAAGTTTTCGGGCCGCGACCGGAGCCATCTCCCCCACGTTGTCCTGCTGGACCTCCAGCTACCCAAGATCAAGGGGGTCGAGGTGTTAAGGCGGATTCGCGCCGACGAGAGGACAAAGCTTTTACCCGTCGTTGTCCTGACAACCTCCAATTTGGATTCGGATCTGGAAGGAAGTTATAAAATGGGCGCGAACAGTTATGTAAGAAAACCGGTTGACTCCGCCCAGTTCACCGAGGCCATTCACCAACTGGGCTCCTATTGGCTCACGCTGAATAGGCCCGCGCCGCAAC
>CAZSME010000059.1:0-7577 GCA_964607665.1 uncultured Nitrospirota bacterium
TACGATTTGCGATGCCGTTACCTGTTTTTAATCCGGAAAAGGTGGTGGCCTTGATTGGCCCAACCGGTGTCGGAAAAACCACCACGCTTGTCAAAATTGCCGCGCGGCTCCGTCAACAAAAAAAGAAGGTCAGCCTCGCCACGCTCGATACCTATCGGGTCGGCGCCGTGGAACAGTTGCGGGCCTACGCGGAAATACTCGGCATACCGATGCGTGTGATCACCTCTCCCGACGCGTTGACGTCACTTGTCGCGGAAAAGCCAAAAGGGACATTTTTGCTGGTCGATACGGCAGGACGATCGCCCTTTCACACCGATCAGATCGAGCAGCTCACAACACTAACGCATGTCCCGGTCGAGACCCATCTGGTTCTTTCCGCGAGCACGCGAGAAGACGACCTCAACGAAACGGTGCTTCGTTTTTCATCGCTTTCGATCGATCGGCTTATTTTTACCAAGCTGGATGAGACAAAACGGTATGGCCATCTTTTCAGCGTTATCCGGAAAAATGGGATCAAGCCGTCTTACTTCACGATGGGGCAGAACGTCCCCGAGGATATGGAAGAAACAACACCCAACCAGATCGCAGAATGGGTTGTGGGGAGAAGTAAGGGAGAGGGTGGGGCGACCGTTTCCCACGCATCAACCGACCTTCTTACGGTAGCATCATCCCGGCAATAGTCAAGGAGAGACCATTATGGATCAAGCGGAAACGTTAAGGAAAATGGAAGGAGAGGGGTTCGTGGCGGAGCGCCCCGGAGAGGGGGCCGTGGAAGAGGCCGCCCCGGTGGGACGGGGAACCCGCGTTCTCGCCGTCACCAGCGGAAAAGGGGGGATGGGCAAGACCAATGTGGTGGCCAGCTTAGCCGTTGCGTTCTCCAAAATGGGAAAGCGGGTTTTGGTGCTCGATGCCGATTTGGCCCTCGGCAACATCGATGTGCTGTTCGGTGTCTTGCCCAAGTTCACATTAGAACATGTCCTCTCCGGACAGAAAAAACTTTCTGATATCATAGTAAGTGGGCCGTGTGGCATTCAGATTCTTCCAACCGGTTCGGGGGCCGAAGCGCTGTCGGAGATCTCTTCCGAGCAGAAATTGATCCTGCTCTCAGAGCTGGATACACTGGAAAAGGAGATTGATATCCTGTTGATTGATACCGCAGCCGGCATTTCATCCAATGTCCTTTATTTTAACGCGGCGGCACAGGAGATTATCGTCATCGCCTCGGCGGAGCCCACCTCGCTCACCGATGCGTACGCGATCATGAAGGTCCTCTCGAAGCGTTATCAGGAAAAGCGGTTTCGGCTTTTGGTGAACATGGTGCATAACGAGCAGGAGGCCAAAGAGGTGTTTCGGAAGTTGACGTTAGTGGCCGATCGCTACCTGAATATTTCGATTGACTATATGGGGTATATTCCGCAGGATGATTATCTGAAGATGGCGGTCTCGCAACAGAAGGCCGTGGTGGACGCCTACCCAAACGCGCGGTCATCACAGATGTTCACGCGTGTGGCCGGTCAGATTCTGCAATGGCCCCTTCCCACCTCTCCGAAAGGGGCCGTTCAATTTTTTTGGAGACAGCTGCTCTCTTCAGAATCGGTCGCGGGAGCATAAGAAAGATGTTATTAGAAATGGCAGAAAAAAGTTCAGATACAGAAGATTACGAGAAGTGGGTGACGGAGTTTTCGCCCCTGATCCGGTACCTTGCGCACCGGATCGCCTTTCGGCTCCCTCCCTATCTCGACGTGGATGATCTGATTCATGCCGGCGTGATCGGTCTGATTGACGCGGTGGGGAAATACGATCCTAAAAAAGAGGTGCAGTTTAAAACCTACGCGGAATTTCGGATTCGAGGGGCGATGCTGGATGAAATACGGTCTCTGGATTGGGTGCCCCGATCCGTCCATGATAAAGTCCATATGTTTCAGAACACATACAGCCAGTTGGCTAAGGAGCTGGGCCGCCCTCCGGATGGAAGCGAAATCGCCAAGGCGCTTTCAATGAGTGATGAGGAGTACGAGAAGTTTTTATTTGAAGCCAAGGGAACCACGTTACTCAGAATGGAAGACCTGGGTCTCTCCGAGGATACCCCCTTTGATGGCATTGTGGACCCCGACTCGGAAGACCCGTTCTCGTCGCTTTTGGCACAAGATACGAAGGCGGCGCTGATTGATGCCATTCGGACACTCCCCGAAAAGGAGCGGTTGGTCATCTCCCTCTATTATGGGGAGGAGCTGACCATGAAAGAGATCGGAAAGGCCATCAAGATTACGGAGTCGCGTGTTTGCCAACTACACACGCAGGCCCTTTTGCGATTAAAAGGGATATTGGGGGCACGTTATAACGAAGAATAGGTGTCCTCGGGGTTCGGATTGCTTTGGGGAACACCTTTTGATAGCATCAAGTGGCGTTTGAAAACAGGGAGATAATGGCATGGATATTATGATTTTTATCGGTGTGGTGGTCTCGTTAGTCGGGGTGTTGGGCGGACAGGCCCTGGAAGGGGGGAGTATCTCCTCGCTGCTACAGCCAACGGCAGCCATGATCGTCTATCTCGGCGCGCTGGGGGCGGCCATGGTACAGTTTACCCTCCCGAACTTTAAGTATGCCCTCGGGATCTGTTTTGGCGTGATCAAGGGGCATCCGGATCATTCTGTGGAATATATTCAAAAAATTGTGGAGTACAGCACCATCGTGCGAAAGGATGGCATTCTGGCGATGGAAAAAAAGATGGAAGAGGTCAAAGACCCTTTTTTTAAAAAAGGGTTGCAGCTTCTTTTGGATGGTACCGAGCCGCGCATTTTAAGAGATATTCTGGAAACAGAGGTGATGATGCACGAGGAGCATTTTGAACTGGCGCCAAAGCTCTGCGACGCATACGGCGGCTATCTCCCCACATTCGGGATTATCGGCGCCGTCTTGGGGTTGATCGTGGTCATGCAGAACCTCTCTAATCCGGACGCGATTGGCGCCGGTATCGCGGTGGCCTTTGTGGCGACCATCTATGGTCTGATTGGCGCCAACCTGATCTGTCTTCCGATCGGCAATAAGCTCAAAACACAGGGGAAGGAACATGGGGCTGCCTGTATGCTGATTATCGAAGGATTGATGTCGATGGCCGCCGGAGAAAATCCACGACTGACACAGGAAAAGCTCGAAGGATTCCTCACCGAGTCAAACAAGAAGAAATTGGCTGCGGGCGGGGGGCACTGATTGCGTTATAACGTTCCACCCTGCTTTACAGAAGGGCGTTTATTCCAGTATATTCTCAACTGGGACAACGCAGGGACGCATTCATGGCGAAAAAGAAACATAAACATGCCGAACATGAGAATTTGGAACGATGGCTCATCTCATATGCCGACTTCATTACGTTGCTCTTTGCCGTTTTCGTGGCATTGTGGGCATTGAAACGGGATAACCCTCCGACGCAAAGTGTGATTGATGGAATCAAGCGGGCCTTTAACGCGTTTGGTGAAAAAACGGCCGCGCAGGATGTGAAGGTTGCCATTACAAACACGGGTGCTGCCGAGGCAATCTTTACGGTGGAGCCGATGTATCAGAGTATTATCGACGCGGTAAAAAAGGCGGGGGTCAAGGGGGTATCGGTTCATAAAGTCGATCGGGGTGTGATTATCCGTATCCCCGATGAAGCCCTCTTTGAGGTGGGAAAGGCCGAGATTCGTGAAAATTTTAAGGGAACGCTCGATAAAACCGCAGAAATCCTGCGAGAGATGCCCAATCAAATCCAAATTGAAGGGCATACCGATAATATTCCGATAAAGACAGCGCTCTATCCCTCCAATTGGGAGCTTTCCACGGCCCGCGCCACCGCCCTCCTGCGTCACTTTATGGAGCGGGGCAAAATACCTCCAACCAAGTTTGCCGTTTCCGGATATGCCGAGTATCAGCCAATTACTTCCAACGATACCCCGGAGGGACGCGCGAAGAATCGCCGCGTCGATATCCTGGTTGTCAAACAAAAAGACGACAAGAAGCCGGTCCAAACCTTATCGGCCCAGCCTGGAATCGCTCCAGAGCCGTCGGCTGAAGCCCATTTAAAGCTGCCGAGTTCATAACCTCCCTCAAGAAGAAACGGAACGCGCATGAAGATCGCCGTCATCGGGGGGGGCAGTTGGGGAACCGCACTCGCGGCCCTCTTGGCCCAAAAAGGAAATGAGGTCTTCCTCTGGGCCTACGAGAAGGAGGTGGTTGAGGCCATTCGGTCTGACCACCAGAACCGCCTCTATCTTCCCGATCTGACCCTTCCTAAAAATCTTTTCCCTTCCCAAGATATGCACGAGGTGTTGGGGAGGGCTCGCGCTATCGTTTTCGCCGTTCCATCATTATATGCCCGTAAGATGCTGGATAAGATGGCCCCCCTTATCCCGCCCAGGACGCCTATTATCTCCACCACAAAGGGGATCGAGACGAAAAGTTTGCTGCTGACGTCTGAAGTGATTCGAGAGTCACTGGGACGGAACGAGGCGGATGATCAGATCGCGATTCTTTCGGGGCCGAGTTTTGCCCGCGAAGTCGTGTTGGGATATCCAACGGCGGTGACGATTGCCACTCCCAATCGGCGACTGGGTCTCCGCATCCAGCATCTTTTCGCGACCCCGTCTTTTCGACTTTTCCTGTCCGATGACCGTATGGGGGTGCAATTGGGCGGCGCGTTGAAAAACGTGATCGCGATTGCCGCGGGCGGATCCGACGGCCTGGGGTTTGGTTTTAATACCAAGGCGATCTTAATGGCACGGGGATTGTCGGAGATTTCCCATCTGGGACGGGCGATGGGTGCGGATGTGAATACCTTTTATGGCCTCTCCGGTTTAGGCGATCTCTTTCTGACCTGCAGTGGCGCCCTTTCCCGGAACCGTAACGTGGGGGAGGAGCTCGGAAAAGGCAAATCATTGGATCAGATTTTAGGCAAGATGAAGATGGTCGCGGAAGGGGTCGCCACGACGAAATCGGCCTATGCGTTATCCCAGAAATATCGGGTGAAGATGCCGATTGTGCACGAAGTCTATCGGGTGTTGTTTGAGCAGAAATCGCCCCGTGCGGCGATGACCGATCTGATGGCCCAGGCCTACGGCACGGAAATCCCGCAATGAACGGGGCTGCGCTTTTCCCCTTTGCCGCGCCGACCCCCTTTTCGATTATTGTCTCCCTTGTCGGGGGACTGGCCATTCTGCTATACGGCCTTGGATTATCGGGAAAGGCATTAGAAGAAGCCGCCGGCTGGCGGCTTCACGGCCGGATGCGCTGGGTGACAAAGAGCCGGGTTTTAAGCGCCGCCTTCGGTGCGCTTCTGACCGTCCTCTTCCAAAGCAGCAGCGCCACCACGGTGATTTTAGTCGGATTGGCCCGGGCCGGCGCGCTCTCTGCCTCCCAAGCGATCCCGATTCTGCTCGGGGCCGATCTTGGCACGACCCTCACGGTGCAATTGATCGCCTTTGATCTCTACGCCTTCTCTCCGCTGATTATTGCATTGGGTTTTTTTATCCATTTTAACGCAACACAAAAGACCGCCAGGTTGATCGGTGGGACGATTTTAGGCGTTGGATTTATCTTTTTCGGCCTGTACCTGATGGTTGCCGGTTTGAAGCCCGTTTCATCGTATCCCTTTGTTCGGGAGGGGCTGCTCACAACGAAAGATTGGCCCCTGTTGGTCATCGGGGTCGCCGCGCTTTTAACCGCGCTCTTCCATAGCAGCGCGGCGATATTAGGGATCGCGCTGGCGATGGGAGGCGAGGGGATGATTACGATTGAAACGGCGATTCCGATTATTTTGGGGGCCAACATTGGCACCTGTGCAACGGCGGTGATGGCCAGTCTTACCGGCTCGGTCGAGGCGAAGCGGGTTGCGATGGCGCATGTCCTGTCAAAATTTTTGGGCGTGCTTTTACTCTATCCGTTTATCCATCCGTTTGCCGCCTATTTGACCGGAACGGCCGAGGCCCTCCCGCGCCAGATTGCCCACGCGCATACCCTGTTTAATCTGGGCCTGCTCGTCTTGTTTCTGCCTTTATCCGCGCCGTTTGCAAGATGGGTCACCCGGTTGGTTCCAACGCGGCCACAAGAGGAAGCGCTTTCCCGGCCAAAATATTTGGATCCCAACCTGTTAGAGTCCCCTTCGTTCGCGTTGGAACAGGCGGCGATGGAATCGCTTCGGATGGCCACGATTGTACAGGGGATGCTCAAAGACGTAAAACAGGTCTTCACCGAGGGGGATCATCGCGGCTTAATGGAAGAGATCAAACAGCGGGAAGAGGCGGTCGATCATCTGAATCGGGAGATTAAACTCTATCTCATTCAACTGTCTAAAAATCTTTCCGAAAAAGAATCGGCACGCGAGATGGCCCTGCTCAACTTTATCAGCCACCTTGAAAACATGGGTGACATCATTGACGACAATCTGCTAGAGTTGGGCGAGAAAAAGAGGGTGGAGGGGGTTCATTTTTCCGATGCGGGACTCACCGAGATTCATCTTTTTCATCAGATGGTTTGTCAGGACTTTGATGACGTGATTCTCGCGTTTGGGACCGACCAGGAAGAGAGGGCACGGAAGGTGATCGCCGAGCGGGAGGCCTTTCATCAGCGGGCCCAGGAGATGCGCGCGGCCCATATCGCAAGGCTGCATCAGGGCCTTTCCCGTGCGATCGAGTCTTCGGCCATTCATCTGGATCTCATCACCCATTTTTCACGGATTAAATCGCATATCACCGCCATTGCGCACACCATTGTAGAGCGGGTGTCGTTCCTATGATACCCTTTATCTTTTTCGGTCTCTTTATCCTGGCGATGCTGGCCATCGATTTAGGCGTCGCACATCGAAAAACCGATACGGTTTCTTTCAAAGAGGCCCTCTCTTGGGCCGCGGTGTGGATCACCCTCGCCCTTCTTTTTAATCTCCTGATCTATTTTTGGAAAGGGCCGGAAGCCGCCCTGCAATTTCTCGCCGGCTACCTCATTGAAGAATCGTTGAGTGTCGATAATCTGTTTGTCTTTTTATTGATTTTTAAATATTTCAATGTCCCGTCCATCTATCAACATCGGATTCTCTTTTGGGGGATTTTGGGCGCGATTATCATGCGGGCTATCTTTATTGGCGCCGGCATCGCGCTGGTCATGCGATTTCACTGGGTAATCTACCTGTTTGGGGCGTTTCTGGTTTTTACCGGCATCAAGATGGTTTCTCAAAAGGACAAAGAGCTCCACCCCGAGTCCAATCCGGTGTTAAAACTTTTTCGACGTTTCTTCCCGGTTTCATCCCAGTATGAAGGCGGCGCGTTTTTTATAAAGCAGCAGGGGCGTTTCATTGCAACACCGCTTTTTGTTGTATTATTGTTTGTGGAAACCACCGATCTGATCTTTGCCGTGGATTCGATCCCGGCGGTCTTTGGCATCACGCTCGACCCCTTTATTGTCTACACCTCTAACATCTTTGCGATTTTAGGGCTGCGTGCCCTCTTTTTTGTTTTGGCCGGCGTGATGGAGATGTTTCATTATCTTCATTATGGGCTTTCTGCGATTCTGATTTTTGTCGGCATTAAAATGCTGATCTCCGGCATCTATCC
>CAZSME010000060.1:0-7480 GCA_964607665.1 uncultured Nitrospirota bacterium
CAAGTTGGCTCTTGGAAAGGTTGCTCCTGGCATTAGACAGGTTAAACGAATACAGGTGAGCGCCCTCGATACGCTTGGCGATTTCGTTTCGGGCTTTGACACGCCAGATGTCGTCATGCTGCGCCAGTCGTTCAGCGTGGTCGGTCTCGCTGATCTTGCCGTCGCTGAGCTGGTCGGCCAGTTTCGCGGCCAGCGTTTCCTTTTCCCTGGCCGCGCGCTCGGAAAACTCGGCGGTGGTGTCGGTCTCGATGCGGAGTTTGACGCGGGGGTCCAGGTTGAGAATCCATGCTGCCGGTACGGTAAACGAGTGTTTTGTCTCCGGAGGGGCCTTGTCGTGGCGGACATACTTGTTGAAAAGCTGCAGTGCCTCGACCAGTTGACAGCCTTCAATCTGGCGGCGGTTGGCGCCCATCGTGTAGCCGTCGTTTGTGACCTTGTAGGACCAGACTTCACTGGTCTTGCCGCCCTTCTTGAAGACCAGAATGGAAGTCTTCGGGCCGACACCTCCCTTGCTCACGAAGACGCCCTGTGGCAGACTGATGACCGCGCGAAGGGTGTTTTCCTCGACAAGCATCTTCCGCAACATGCGGGCGCTGGTTTGCCCCCATGTCAGGAATCCTTCGGAAACGATAACCGCGCAACGGCCGCCGGGGGCCAGCGCATCGAGCATCAGCTTGACGAAAAGAATCGTGGTCTCCGCCTCACGGGAGAACTCCTCCCATACGTTCGGGTAGGCTTCCTGATCCCGGTCCGCGCCAAAAGGCGGATTGGCGAGGATAACCATCTTGGTACCACCATCACGGTGCGGATCAAACAGGGCAAGCGAGTCGCCTTGCTCGATGTTGTGCGGATTCAGGCCGCGGATGTAGAAGTTGATCGCTGCCATTTTGCGGATCATGCCCAGGTACTCGATGCCATGAATACCGGAGCGGTAGAACTCGCGCGCCTTTGTCGGCGGCGGCATGGCAGCAGGATGGTCAACGAAGTACTTCTTGAAATAGGCGATCAATTCCGGGTGTGCCTTGGGGCCGGGCCATTTCCCGTCGCGGCGGACCGCCTCGGTTACATAGCCGTAGGAGTCGAAGCCGAAACCGGCCGTCCCGCAGGCCGGATCGAAGATGCTGTCGTTGAAGGTGGGGGCGGCCAGGGCGACCATGAATTGTCGGATATGGTCGGGCGTGCGGTGCAAGCCCATGTCCTTTGTGCCGCCGGTTTCTGAGAGTGCCGATTCGATGGCGTCACCGAGAAGGTCGGTTTTCAAGAGTCGGTCTTCGTCCATCTCACCAATAAGGGCAAGAACCTCCTGAAGGTTGCCGCTCTTGACGTTGTTCGTGAAGTTGGAGTTCTTAAAGACCTCCTCGATCAAGACGAGTTGGTCCTGAACCTTCTGGCCCAGGTTTGTTTTGTAGACCTTGCGGGCTTGAGAAAGAATACTGGCGTAGAAGGGAAAGAACTGGTCGTTCAGGGCGGGCAACAGGCGTTCGTTGCCGACTGTGTAGAGGGCGGAGAACAGGAGTTTGTCATTCGGGGCCTTAAACAGGTCTCGGAGCTGCTTGAAGTCCGGGTCCTGCTTTAGTTTCACCTCGAAGATACGGAGCAACAGCAGTTCAATGATGTACTCGACGCGCTGAACAGGGGTGCCCGCCGGGCGAAGCTTCTTGTGGAGCTTCTTCAGGATATTGTTCGTGTCGCTGTCCGCGTAGTGTACTGTTGATCGTCCCATTTATCCTGGTATTCCATCATCCGGTTACTGTTAACGTTCCGCCGCCGGAGGATCTGGTTGGTTGGAGCGGCGGGTTAGGTGGTTCTTCTCCCGTTGGCGGTAGATTTTGCACGGCCGCTAATAGCACCGTTGAAAAAGTTTGATGAAGAGATAAATTATAGTTGAGATTTCCCACCGGACCAATCCTGCCGTTATCCCAGTACTCACGTTTGTCACGGTGGAAGACGTAATGGCGTGTTTCACGCATTTGCGAGAGAAGACCCTCGAGCTCACCGTCATTAAGAAGAGAGTTAAGCTTCTCAAGCGGCACGATGGATTGACAATACTCCCGAACCTCGGACATCTGATCCGAAGACCATGCCTCAATCAGTACGTAGAGAAATGCAACCCACAGACGCTCAAACCGGCCATAATCGGAGATAAGGAACACATGGGGTTCGCTGGTTTCGTTCGCCGTCAGCGGAGATGTGAGCATATGTTTTTTCATGAGCGATGCTTGCAGAAAGGTGTCGTGCAGATTGAGTACGCCCATCCTTAACTCTTTGTCCATTCTCACCCCCAAACGGGAATCTCAAGCCTTCTAACGCGCTCTCATACAGTTTCTATCTAACTTCGGATCAGTCTACGTAACTGGGCATATGAATTTCAATCGAAATGGAGTGATTACCATAAGATTGGAGATAGACACTGTGGAATAAAACGAGATTCTTTTTACAGTGCCGTTTTGGAAGGCAATCTTCTGCCTGTTGTGTGAAAATGTCCTTATATCTAATCAGACTTTCCTAAGGAGAGAGAGAAAACAAATATTGTTCTATCGTTCAACATGCCGCGTTGCGCTATAAAACTGAAGAAGGACAAGGTTTCTTCCCTGTTGACTCCCCTCCGTGCCCATTATAACATGACGCGTATGGCAACCCGATTCCAATCGATTTCATCCCTGATGCAGAGCCTGATTCAAGAGATGGGGCTCCAGAAAGAGATGGACCTGTATCGGCTTGAGACCCACTGGGAAGAGGTGGTGGGTCGTCCGGTGGCGTCGCATACTGTCCCCGATAAAATCTATTTCCACACCCTCTCCCTGCTCGTTGACAGCGCGCCCTGGATGCATCAACTCTCGTTTTTTAAAAAAGAGATTATCGAAAAGGCAAATCATTTTCTAGGACAGCCGGTCATCCGGGAGGTTCATTTTAAGATGGCCCCGATCCCCCGTCGTTCTGGGAAGGGGATCTCCGCTTCGAAGCCTGCCGAGAAAAATGCCGCGGTCCCCGCTTTGAATGAAGAGATCGCCAGGATTCCGGATGAAGAGACAAAGAAGATCATCCAGAGGGCGATGGATGGGTATTTTGGCCATTAACGCATTCGCGGGCATATCTAAAAACCGTCACGAGCGGCCTGATTGCAAGGCGTACGGAGCACAGGAACCGCAATGTACATAATGTACATGAGGATTCTGAGCACCGCATAACGCAGCAATCGGGTCGCGCAGTAGGGTTTTAGGTATGCCCTGGTAGCATTCGCGCCAGCGCGACAACAATCACCTCCTTCGCGCCGGATTTCATCAGCGTTTTTGCCCCCTCCCTCAATGTCGAGCCGGTGGTATAAACATCGTCAACCAGAAGAATCCGCTGCCCCTCCACGTCGTTCGATCGCACCACCTGAAAGGCCCCTTTAATATTCTGTTCGCGTTCCTTCTTCGACAATCCGACCTGGGGTGGGGTGTCACGTATTCGCGTGAGCGCGTCAATCGAGCACGGCAAGGAAAGGGAGTCGGCAATTTTTTTGGCCAACAGAAGAGACGGATTAAATTCGCGGTCTCGAAGCCGATCGGGATGAAGCGGTATCGCCATCACCCGATCGGCGAAGCGGGGAAGGGGGGCAATCGCCTCAACAAAAAGTTTTGCAAGCGAGGCCGCAAGATGAGGCTTCTTCTCATATTTAAACTTACAGATCGCGGTGCCGATCGGGCCGTCATAAGAAAACGGCGTGTGCGCCTTCGAAAAGGCGGGCGGCTTTTCACGGCACGTCCCGCAGTAATGATCCGGCGAGTGCGATGTGGCCGCTTCAGAAACAAACGGGATACCGCAAATGGAGCAGCCCGGCCCGGAAAGCCTTAAAATCTTCGCGGAACAACCGGTGCAGAAGGGTCCCGCATCAGTCCCCCCCTCGCAGGCAATACAAAGTGTGGGATAAAGAAGGTTACATAGGCCGTTTAAGAGATTTCTGAACATAATAAGAAAGCCCGACCGATCCGGCAAGCACAGCGATCCCCAGAATAACGAAGAGCTGGGTTCCCCAGCCCAAGCCGCCTCCTTTAAGAACAATCAGGATCATGATGCCGGAGAAAAGACCCCACGCGAACCACCAGCCAAAATATTTCGCGGCAACAACGCCGGAACGTTCTTCTTTCACGACGGGCTTCTTTCTGATTTGAACCCCGTTTCTTCCAGGAGCTTTCGTGTGATTTCGGAGAGAATCATCGCTTGCTGGGAGGCCATAAACGAAAAGGGAAGATCGGCTATTCCGATAATATCGGACAGGTCGTTGCCAAACTTAAAGGCTGGGGCTAAGGCCGCATCTTCAAAGTTCGGATTCCGATAGGTCAGATAATCGATAAAGCTTTTTTCCGCCGGTTTGGCCTTATAGATTTCAAAGTGGAGGGCATAGGTCATACGCAACGACGCCTCCGAGGAGTCGGATGCTGACGGGCCAGACAAAACCCCTTCCCGTTGGCGGAAGAAGGCATACAACATAAAACTGATGATGGCGCGCATGAGGGCGGCCCGCTTTGCCTCATTAATTTTATCCACGATGTGGGAGTCATAACGGGCCTCGTAATCCCGAAACTGCTCCAGGATCACCCGATGATAGACCACGTCGGCCGCTTGCTGAAAGGTTTCTGTGATCCGGGGGAGCTGCGCTGAGAAAGCAGCACGGGCATTCGGATCCCGTATCGCTTTGAGGGCCGACCGCAGGTACGGATTTTTCGATCGCCCCAGTCCCAATAAGGAAAGCAGATCACTCAATT
This sequence comes from uncultured Nitrospirota bacterium, assembly GCA_964607665.1. GTDB lineage: Bacteria > Nitrospirota > Nitrospiria > SBBL01 > SBBA01 > CAZSME01. The sequence goes on from CAZSME010000060.1 coordinate 4,749, forward strand.
CGATCGACGGCCTGTTTCTTTTTGGCCCGTTCTTTCAGATGGGCTTGAGCCGCGGCGAGACGCGCAATCGGTACTCGAAAAGGGGAGCAGCTCACATAATTTAAGCCGATCTCATGGCAAAACTCGACCGACGAGGGCTCGCCTCCATGTTCTCCACAGATGCCTATTTTCAGTTGAGGCCGCGTTTTTCGGCCCCGCGCAACGCCAATCTGCATCAACGACCCCACACCCTCTCGATCAATTGCAACAAAGGGATCATGCGACAAAATCTCCTTTTTGACATATTCGGGCAAAAATCGGCCGGAATCGTCTCGCGACAAACCAAACGTGGTTTGCGTCAGATCGTTTGTTCCAAACGAAAAGAACTCCGCCTCTTTGGCAATCTCGTCGGCGACCAATGCCGCGCGCGGCAGTTCGATCATCGTGCCAATCTGATAGGAAATCTTCTGTCGATACCGCGCCATCACCTCCCTGGCCACTTGCACACAGAGCGCCTTCATCTTTGAAAACTCTTTGCTGTGGGCAACAAGCGGAATCATCACTTCGACAACCGCCTTGACCCCGTTCTGTTTTAATTCACACGCGGCTTCAAAAATCGCCTGCGCCTGCATCTCGTAAATTTCGGGATAGGTCACCCCTAAACGACAGCCGCGATGCCCCAGCATCGGGTTGAACTCATGCAACGCTTGAATCTTGGACTTCAATGTTTCGACCGGAATCCCCATCTCACCGGCCAACGCGGCCGCCTCATCATCGGTATGCGGAATAAACTCATGCAACGGCGGGTCTAAAAGGCGGATCGTCACCGGCAGCCCTTCCATCTCTTTTAAGATACCGATGAAATCATTTTTCTGCATCGGGAGAAGCTTTGTCAGCGCCTGTTTCCGCTCTTGAACGGAGTGGGCCAAGATCATCTCGCGCACCGCCTGAATCCGCCCCTCATCAAAAAACATATGTTCCGTGCGGCAAAGCCCAATCCCCTCCGCGCCAAATTCGCGCGCGATACGGGCATCGCGCGGGGTGTCGGCATTGGTGCGCACACGGAGTGTCCGGGTCGCGTCGGCCCAACGCATCAACGTCTTAAACGCGTCGCTGAAGGTCGGTTGAACAAGACGGGCCTGACCTAAAATCACATCGCCGGTCGAACCGTTTAAGGTCACCCAATCCCCTTCTTTGACCGTGATCGGCCCCACGGTGAGAAAGCGTTCCTCTTCGTTAATCCGTAACGCCCCGCAGCCGGTCACACAGCATTTTCCCATTCCGCGCGCCACCACCGCGGCATGGGAGGTCATCCCGCCGCGGGCCGTCACAATCCCTTCCGCGGCATACATTCCGCCAATATCCTCCGGGGAAGTTTCCGAACGCACCAGAATAACTTTCTCCTTGAGGTCAGCCCGCCGCTGCGCCTCTTCGGCATTAAAAACAACACGGCCAATCGCCGCGCCCGGCGAGGCCGGAAGCCCCTTCGCAATAATTTCTAGCTTTTCTGTTGGATCGATCATCGGATGCAACAAGTGATCAATATCCACCGGATTCACCCGCAGGATCGCCGCCTCCTTTGTAATCCGTCGCTCCTTCGCCATATCGACTGCGATTTTGACCGAGGCCGCCGCAGTCCGCTTTCCAACACGCGTTTGCAAAAGATACGGCTTCCCATCCTCAATGGTAAACTCCAAATCCAACATCTCTTTATAGTGCGCCTCCAACTTATTGCAGATGGATGCCAGCTCCCGGTACGGCCCGGGCAACCGTTGCTCTAATGCGGAAATCGGCAGCGGCGTTCGAATCCCGGCCACCACATCTTCCCCCTGCGCGTTAAAAAGAAACTCGCCAAAAAAGCCTTTCTGGCCGGTATTGGGATCACGCGTAAACAAAACCCCGGTGCCGGAGTCCTCTCCCCGATTCCCAAAGATCATCGCAACAACACTCACTGCAGTCCCCCAGCTATCGGGAATGTTATTGTGTTGCCGATAGGTCACCGCACGATGCCCAAACCAGGAATCGAAAACCGCGGCAATCGCGAGACGCATCTGTTCCATCGGATCGTCCGGGAAGGGTCGTTTCGCGTCTTTCAGGACGATCTCTTTGAAGGTTGTGACCAACCCCTTTAACACGTTGGCGGTCAACTCGGTATCCAGACGCGCGCCGCGTGACGCCTTCGTCGCCTCCAGCGCTTCATCAAACCGCTCCCGACGCACACCCATCACGATCGTGCCAAACATCGCGATGAAACGTCGATAGGCATCGTAGCCAAACCGTTCGTTCTGCGACTTCTTAATCAGTCCCAATACCGTTTTGTCATTCAGGCCCAGATTCAAAACCGTATCCATCATCCCGGGCATCGACGCGCGCGCACCGGAACGAACGGAAACCAGCAAAGGATTGTCCGGATCGCCAAACCGTTCCCCTTTTAATGTTTCAACCTGTTTTAGGGCCGTTTGAGCCTGTTCAAACATCCCTTTTGGAAACGTCTTCCCGGCAAAGTATTCGATGCAGGCCTCGGTGGTAATGGTAAATCCAGGGGGAACCGGTATTTTTAATCGGGTCATCTCGGCCAGGCCCGCCCCTTTTCCGCCCAGGAGATTCTTCATCTCTCCTTTACCTTCCGCGGTCTTTCCGCCAAAAAAATAGACATATTTCTTAGCCACCGACTCCTCCTTCTTGAGGGTACCTCTCTAAACCTACTGCGCGACCCAACTGCTGCGTTGCGCGGTGCTCGGAATCCTCATGTA
>CAZSME010000061.1:0-7283 GCA_964607665.1 uncultured Nitrospirota bacterium
TTTTGGGTGTAGGGGCTAATCACCTGAAGCGACATACGAGGATGTTACCGATTCCGTGGACGAAAAAGCAAACTCCCGTCTGATTTTAGAACGATTTTTTAGATGCGGCAACACCGATTCGGAAAAGTTGGATAGATTTTTGATCAGCCAATGCGCGGGTTTGACAAAGCCCGTTGCGGCCCTTACAATCCACGAAAAAGGGAAGCAGAATGTCCAAACATGTCCGAAAAAATTAAGAACTTTATTAACGGGAAATGGGTTGACGCAATCGGCCGAAAGACCTTTGAATCCCGTAATCCTGCTGATTTGCGCGACCGGATCGGCATTATTCCCCGCTCCGATAGCCGAGATGTTGCGGCCGCGGCAACCGCCGCCCGCCGTGCGTTTCCTGCATGGTCAAGATTGCCTGCCCCAAAGCGTGGCGAGATTCTTTATCGCGCGGCAGAGATACTACTCAAACAAAAACAGGCACTAGGCGCATTGGTCACCCGCGAAATGGGGAAAGTCCTCCCCGAAGGATTGGGCGACGTTCAGGAAGCGATCGATATGACCTATTACATGGCCGGAGAAGGACGACGCCTCTCGGGTGAAACGGTTCCGTCGGAACTGCCGAATAAAGATGCCAAGTCGATTCGCGTCCCCATCGGCGTGTTTGGCCTGATCACGCCATGGAACTTTCCGATCGCGATCCCGTCTTGGAAGATCACGCCGGCCCTGATCGCGGGGAACACCGTTGTCTTCAAGCCAGCCGAAGAAACGCCCGTCTGCGCAACCCGTTTTGTGGAGATTCTCGAAGAGGCCGGTCTGCCGGCAGGCGTCCTCAATCTCGTTCATGGTTTTGGAGAAACCGCCGGCGCGCCGATCGTGGAGCATCCGGAGGTGGATGCGATTGCCTTTACCGGCTCGAATGAGGTGGGATCGCGTCTGGCCCTCACCTGCGGCGCGCTGCAAAAACATTTCATGATGGAGACCGGCGGAAAAAACCCAATCATTGTGATGGACGATGCCGATCTGAATCTTGCGGTTGAAGGGGCATTATGGGGTGGATTTGGAACCAGCGGACAACGCTGTACCGCGGCTTCCCGGGTCATTGTTCATAAAAAAGTTCACGACCGATTTGTAAAACGGTTTGCGGAACGGGCCTCCCGGCTAACGCTAGGAAACGGCATGGACCCGAAGGTACAGATGGGGCCGGTCATCAGCGAGGCACAATATCAGAAAGTGCTGAACTATATTGAAATCGGAAAAAAGGAAGGGGCCACGCTGATGCTGGGAGGAAAGGGGGTTAAGAGAGGGCGTTGTGCCCACGGCACATTCATTGAGCCGACTATTTTTATCGATGTGAAACCCTCGATGCGCATTGCGCGGGAGGAAATCTTTGGTCCGGTGGTCGCCATATTGCGCGCGAATAATCTAAAGGAGGCGATTCAGATTGCGAATGATGTTCCGTTTGGTCTCTCCGCGGCGATCTATTCCCGTAACGTGAACAACACCGCCGTTGCGGAACGGGATTTGGCCGCGGGGATCGTTTATATCAACGCCTCCACGATTGGCGCCGAGATTCAACTACCGTTCGGCGGCACGAAACGAACGGGACTCGGTCCGCGTGATGCCGGAGGCCGCGGGGGGGCGCTGGATCATTATACCCAGTGGAAGGTGATCTATCGCGACTTTTCCGGACAGCTTCAAAAGGCACAGATCGATTAGTACACTGTAAAAAAATTTTCTGATTAACCCCCTTAATCCCCCTTTGCAAAAAGGGGGAGATAAGGAAAAAAATGCGTTCCTTATTGGAATTGCATCCCTTCTTTTTCTAAAGAAGTCCGTATAAATCCCCCCTTTTATAAAGGGGGGCAAGGGGGGTTAAAGCTCTTGAAAGGAGAAACGAATGAGCAAAATTACCAAGCTTCAGGCGCGTGAGATTTTGGATTCGCGTGGCAATCCAACACTGGAGGTGGACGTGCTTTTAGCTTCCGGCGCCTGCGGTCGCGCCGCTGTCCCCTCCGGCGCGTCGACAGGGGAGCGGGAGGCGATCGAGCTTCGAGACAACGATCCAAAACGGTATCATGGGAAAGGGGTTCTAAAAGCTGTTCGCAACGTAATCGAAACGATTCAGCCGAAAGTCATCGGTCTTTTCGCCGAAGACCAAACCACTCTGGATGAAACATTAATTGCGTTGGATGGAACCCGCAACAAGGGAGCATTAGGCGCCAACGCCCTCTTGGGGGTGTCGTTGGCGAATGCCAAGGCGGCCGCGGAAGAAGCAAGGATGCCGCTTTATCGTTATATCGGTGGTGAAACCGCGCGAGAGCTTCCGGTGCCGATGATGAATATCATCAACGGAGGCATGCATGCCGATAACGGCCTCGCCTTCCAGGAGTTTATGATTATCCCCGCGGGCGCAACCCGATTTTCCGAATCGCTGCGAATGGGGGTCGAGATTTTCCATACGTTAAAGACCGTCTTAAAGGGGTCCGGATACACCACCGCAGTGGGAGATGAAGGCGGATTTGCGCCGGCCCTTCGATCGCATCAGGACGCGTTAGAATGCATCATGAAGGCCATCGAGAAGGCCGGGTTCCGACCAAAAACGGAGGTGCTGCTGGCCCTCGATGCCGCCGCCTCCTCTTTTTACAACGACGGAAAATATCAGCTTCGTGCCGAAAATAAAGCCTTTACATCCGAGGAGCTGATCGTCTATTATCGCAACCTGATCGATCAATTTCCGATTGTGTCGATTGAAGATGGGCTCTCCGAAAACGATTTTGATGGATGGAGGGAGATGACCAAGGCGTTGGGCAGTCGTGTTCAACTGGTAGGGGACGACCTTTTTGTGACCGATCCGGAGTACCTCCAAAAAGGGATTGACCAAAAGCTCGGCAACGCCATCTTAATCAAATTCAACCAAATCGGCACCCTCACGGAAACCCGAAAGACCGTCACCCTGGCCCAGAAATCCGGCTTCGGAGCCATTATCTCCCATCGGTCTGGAGAGACCGAAGATACGACGCTCGCCGATCTTGCGGTGGGGGTCGGGTCCGGTCAAATCAAGACCGGCTCGTTGTCCCGAACCGATCGGGTGGCCAAATACAACCGACTTTTAAGAATCGAAGAAGAGCTCGGATCGGCCGCGATCTTTCAAGGAAAAACCCGGTATGCCGATCCGAAATAAAAGCTTAAAAGAGATCGCGTCGGGGTATAAGAAAATAAGGCGTGCCCTTCTGTTCGGAATGGTCTTTATGATCGGCTCCCTCCTTTTTTCGTTCTTCTTTGGCGAGATGGGTCTGGTTCATTTTTTTAAGATGAAACGGGTACGCCAGGAATTGCACCACGAGTTGAAAACACTTGAAACCGAAAACAGTCGTCTCCTGGGCGAAATCGAGGCGTTAAAAACCGATCTCTTTTATATCGAAACACTGGCGCGAGACCGTCTGGGGTTTGTTCGAGAGGGAGAGCGGGTCTACGAGTTTGTTGATGGGTGATCTCGCTTCGCGCTCCCCCGGTCCAACCTCCTCTTCCCCTCCCTCCGGATCGTCCGTTTACCGATCCGGGTTCATCGCGATTGTGGGCCGGCCCAACGTCGGAAAATCGACCCTTCTGAATCAGGTTTTAGGTCAAAAAATCTCCATTGTCTCGGACAAACCGCAGACCACACGAAACCGCATCTTGGGGATCAAACATCTACCGAATGGCCAGATGATTTTTTTTGATACCCCCGGCATTCACGATACGCCAAAAGCAAAATCTCACCTCAATGAACGCATGGTTCAAACCGCCTGTCGTTCGCTGCGCGAGGTGGATATCATTCTGTTTTTGATCGGGCCGCAGTGGGAGAGGGAAGACGAACGGATATTGGACATCATAAAAGCCGCGCCGGTCCCGATCATCGGGGTGTTGAATAAAATCGATCTCTTATCTAAAGACAAGTTAATCGCACTGCTTTCAATGTTTAATGAAAAAGGGTTGTTGTCGGGAGAGGCCGTTTCCGATTCCTCACGACGTGGTTTTTCCGAGGTCATTCCGATTTCGGCAAAAACCGGAGAGAACACCGAGCGGTTGATTGAGGTCGCGCTCTCTTATCTGCCGGAAGGCGAGCCGTGCTATCCGGAAGATCAGGTGACCGATCAGCCGGTACGATTTCTGGCTGCGGAGATCCTTCGGGAAAAGGTGATTGAAAAAACGCGCGATGAGGTGCCGTACGCGGTGGCCGTGCAGATTGAGACCTTTCAAGAGGACACTAAAAAAGGCTTAATCACCCTGCGCGCCGTTCTGTTGGTGGAAAAAGAGTCTCAAAAAGGGATTTTAATTGGACAAAAAGGGGAACGGCTTAAAGAGATCGGCCGCGCGGCCCGGTCTGAATTGGAGGCGCTGCTGGATACAAAGGTCTTTTTGGAAACCTGGGTCAAAGTAAAAAAGGAGTGGCGGAGAAACGACCGTTTTTTGAATGAAATGGGGTATTAATCCGCGTGGTTTGTCTCTCTACTGCAGGTCGCGTCGATTAAAAATAAAGGAAGCGATCCCCATCAAGAGAACGCAATAGACAACGGCATAGGAAATGGTGAATAAAAAATAGCTCGGTTCGATTGCAATGTTGTGGACGACCTGCCCTTTGATATCAAAATTGCTCAAATTCGGCAGTGTGTAATAAATCCCTTTTAAAAGAAGGGCCGTCGGTACACTGTCCAGTTTTTCGCCCATCGTCATCAGGTCGCCGCTGATATGTCCCATCACATAGATTGAGAGGGTAAAGATCGCGGCCAACGTGGTCGTCGTAAAGGATGAAAAAAGAAGCGCAACGGCGGTTATGATAGCTAGTTCCAGATAGATCATGCCGATGGCTTCAAGAAGCCGCGGCAATACAGTCATGACGGGAAGTTTCCAGCTCAGTTGGTTATACATGAGGGCAAGACAAAGTCCGACAGTCATAATGGCTGTATTTATAGCTAACGTTAGCAACAGCCCGGCATATTTTCCGAGTAGAAATTCGGTTCGGCTAATCGGTTTGGCAAGGACGGTGTAGAGCGTTTTTTTCTCAATCTCTTTACTGACCAGACTAATTCCCAAAAAAATGGCCATCAGAACGCCGAAAATATTGATGCTGGCCAGTCCAAAATCCATAATAATTTTTGACTTCTCCACGAAAGTAAGTGTTGATAATAATATCGACGCGCCAATGAGTATAAGGGCAAAAAGAATCAGGTTATAGAGGATTTTATCCCGAATGGCTTCCTTAAACGTATTAACAGCAACCACCCGCCATTTCATTCGGATTCCTCTTTCTGAACAATACGAATAAAACATTCCTCCAAGCTCTCATTTCCGTCCCGTATCTGATCCAGCCGGCCAATTCGAAGCAGCTTCCCTTTAGCAAGAATCCCAACGCAATCACAGAGCATCTGGACATCATGAATAATATGAGAACTAAAAAAAATTGTTTTCCCTTGAGCCTTAAGTTTGAGGATCATCTCCCGCATCTCTTTGCGGCCAATGGGATCGAGGCCTGACATCGGCTCGTCCAGTATAATCAACGCGGGGTCGTTAATCAGGGCCTGGGCAATTCCAATTCGCTGGAGCATCCCCTTGGAATATTTTCTAAGCTGCAGATGGGCCGCCGATTTGAGACCAACCTGTTCTAATAGAGTGGTTATTCTTTCATTTATTTCATGTTTGGAGAGTCCAAACAGTTTTCCATAAAACGTAAGTATCTCGAAACCGGTTAAGTATTCATAGAATGAAGGGGTCTCGGGAAGAAATCCTATTTTGGATCGGATAGCTCTATTGGTTACTTCTTGATTAAAGATCTGGGCGGTCCCCGACGTGGAGTTTATGAGGCCCATTAAAATTTTAATGGTTGTTGTTTTACCCGCGCCGTTCGGCCCTAAAAAGCCAAAGACCTCGCCTTCTGCAACCGCCAATGAGATACCATGAAGTGCCGGGATCTCTTTTTTGCCAACCCCTTCTATGTAGGTCTTTTTTAAATGCTGAATCTCAATGATGTTCATGGGGTCTCACCTCAAGAAGTGGGGAGCGAAATATTCCTTTGACTTGACCCCCTTCTATTTCTTCTATCCGTTTCAAAAGAGCTTTTCTGACATCTTCATCTTTTGTTGTTTGAATCATATGGACTAAGAACGTGATGGCCATGGCGGGATTGCCGGCTTCAACATATAAGCGGGAAGCCAGCATTGCCGTGAGGGGGGGAGCATTTGATAGTGCAGCCGCCTGCTCCATATTTTTCGCAGCCGACAAATAGTCCTGAAAATAGATATAGTCATTAAATGCGATATAAAAAAGAATTTGCCCATCGTTGGGAAGGGCCTTATGTCCCTTGTAGAGTAACGCCTGGCTTTTCTTCGGAAGGTTTCCTACAATCGAAAGAAAAGGACCCCCGTATTTATAGACCGCTTCAAATTTCGGGTCAAGTGTTGTCGTCAGGTCTAATATGTCGAAAAGATCAAGATACTGCTTTTCTCCGATCTTTTTTTCCCCAATAATCTGCAGGGCTTTTAACCAAAATAGATCGGCAACCAGGACTTCGTACCCGAGGAAAACCGGTTTCTCCGGGATAAGACCCTGAAGCAGCCGTGCGGTCACAAATGTCGTTTGGGGCTTATAAACCAAGTCAATTTTTTTCTGAAAAAAAAGAAGAGAGAGAAAGAGAATGGCTAAAATCAGAGGTTTCAACAGTTTCATAACGGTAATAACAACATAAAAAAGGGGAGGGAAAAAGTTCTCCCTCCCCTTATAGGACATTATGGGCCTTCCTTGAAGTTACGGCTCAACTGTATCGTTGCTGTGAACGTAAACAACATTCGGTCCAGGGAAAGTCACGCCTTCTGGGATTAAGGCAGCCACCAGCTTGCTTGTTATTACCCATTGGTCACACTTTGCGTCGCCATCAAGATCAATCACCCCTGTGGCCTCATATTGACCGGCCACCGAACCCAGATCACTCCCGGCACAAGCAACCCCACTGCTCACGGGAACGATTGTTACTGGCCCCACTGCCTCCGCATGCATAGTGTAAGCGTAAATTGCGGTGGGCGGCATGGCCGTTCCACCGGCAGCCAACTCAGGCACAGTATCGGCATAAAACGAGTTTTCCGTAAAAAAGCTGATCTGTCCCGTACCAACCTTTGCCAGAAGCGTCTTTGCCTCTGATGTTTTCGCTTTGGTTTGGTAGTTGATAAAATTTGGAATGGCAATTGCCGCCAAAATCCCCACAATCGCCACCACGATCATCAGCTCAATCAGCGTAAACCCTTTTGAGTTTCTTATTGTCT
>CAZSME010000062.1:0-7140 GCA_964607665.1 uncultured Nitrospirota bacterium
GACGGATCGTGGGCCGAACCGTTGACTCGGAGGGACGCCCTGCCTTTTGTCTGACCCTTCAAACACGGGAGCAGCATATTCGGCGGGAGCGGGCCACATCCAGCATCTGCACCAATCAAGCGTTGAATGCGCTGGCCGCCGCGGTGTATCTCGCCACATTAGGTCCGGCCGGTCTGAAAGAAGCGGCCACGCTTTCTTTGACAAAGGCGCACCAATTAAAAGAAAGGGTGACGGCAATCAATGGCTACACCATTCCGTTTCAGGCCCCGTTCTTTAAGGAGTTTGTGATCCAGTCGCCGGTTCCGGTCTCTCGTCTTTTGAAGAAGGGTTCTCGCGCGGGGATTCTGGCCGGCGTTGACCTCGGACAATATTACAGCGAATTAAAAGATCATCTCATGGTTTGTGTAACCGAAAAACATACGGACGAGGAGATGAAAACGTTCTTAACGTTATTGGAGAGTGCAAGAAAAAGTTGAATCATAGATGACATGAGTCCAACAATATTGCATAAGAAAGGCTACCGGTTTTTCTTTTTCTCCCGTGAAGAATCTCGGATGCATGTTCATGTATATAGCGCAGATGGGGAAGCAAAATACTGGCTTGAGCCAGAAATCGAACTGGCAAGGAATTACCGACTCTCTCGGGAGAAATTAAAACAAATAGAAAAGATGGTAGAGGAGCACTACGATGAAATTACAAGCGCATGGAAAAAACATTTCAGTCACGGAGGTCACTAACGTTTCCAGTCATGGGGTGTGGTTGTATTCCGATGGCAAGGAGTTTTTTATGTCCTATGATGATTTTCCATGGTTTAAGGAAATGCCCGTTGGGAAGATCATCAATGTACAAGAACCTTCCCCCGGTCATTTCTACTGGCCGGACCTGGATATCGATTTGAGTCTTGAAATCATCCGGCATCCAGAGCGATTTCCATTAAAAGCAAAGTAACGTTCTTTCATTAAACGGGAAATAAATTAGGAGTATAGGAATGGCTGAAAAACTTCTTTTTGAAAAATCGGTTCCGGGGAGGAGGGGCGTAACGTTTCCAAAGACGACGATCTCTGATGAGGCGATGGATGCTCTGTTGCCAAAATCGTATCAACGCGCAAAGGCGTTGCCGTTGCCGGAGATCAGCGAGAACGAACTGGTTCGTCATTATACCCGGCTCTCTTCGCAAAACTATGGTATCGATACCGGCTTTTACCCGTTGGGTTCCTGCACGATGAAATATAATCCAAAAATTCATGAGGAGGTCGCGCGCTATGCCGGCTTTGCCGGTATTCATCCGCTGCAACCGGCCGAGACGGTTCCGGGGGCGTTGTCGCTTTTATACGAATTGCAACAGTATTTAGCCGAGATATCGGGGATGGATCAGATTTCGCTTCAGCCCGCGGCCGGTGCGCAGGGGGAGCTGTCCGGGATGTTGATCGTTCGTGCCTACCATCGGGCCCGCGGCCGGTCGGGCCGCCTTCGAACGAAGGTGATCATTCCCGATTCGGCACATGGAACCAATCCGGCCAGCGCCGCGCTCGCCGGCTTTACCGTTCAATCGGTGAAGACCAATTCGGAAGGGACGATTGATACCGATGACTTACTGCGCGTGATTGATGATAAAACGGCCGCGATGATGTTGACCAATCCGAACACGCTCGGTCTTTTTGAAAAAGAGATTGGCAAGATCAGCAAGATCGTGCATGAAGCGGGCGCGCTGCTTTATATGGATGGCGCAAATCTGAATGCGCTGCTGGGACTGGCCCGTCCGGGGGATATGGGATTTGATCTGGTTCATTTTAATCTTCATAAAACCTTTTCGACGCCGCACGGAGGGGGCGGGCCGGGGGCCGGGCCGATTGGGGTGAAGCGCGAATTGGCCGCCTATCTTCCCCATCCGTTGATTGAAAAAAAAGGGGATCGATATCAGTTTGAGAAATCGCGCAAGACGGCCATCGGGCGGGTGCATGGTTTTTACGGTAACTTCGGGATGTTGGTTCGGGCCTATACCTACATACGGCGATTAGGGGCAGAAGGACTTCTGGCCATCAGTCGAAACACGATTCTTAATGCCAATTACTTGAAGAAGCAGCTTCAGGAAAACTATTTTGTGCCTTATGACCGTAAGCCTTGCATGCATGAATTTGTGATCTCGACGAAGGCCTTTCGGCCCAAAGGGGTTCACGCGTGGGATGTTGGCAAGCGGCTAATGGATTATGGTTTCTATCCGCCGACGGTGAATTTCCCGCTGATTGTGGATGAAGCGCTGATGATTGAAGCGCCGGAAAGCGAATCCAAAGAAACGCTGGATGCGTTTGCCAACGCGATGCGGGCCATTTATAACGAAATCGAGACGACGCCCGAAATCGTTATCAACGCGCCCCATACGACCGTTATTAAGCGGGTTGACGAAGTCCTGGCCGCAAAACAGCTCGATGTGCGATATCGTCCTCAATAGAACAGGTTCGTCATTCCGGAAATGTTTTATCCGGAATCCAGTGCCCTCACCCTAGCCCTCTCCCACAAGGGGAGAGGGAACCCATGCGGGAAAAGGGATTTTACAATGGCGTCAATACTATTATGAAACCCTTAATATGATCACTCATGACGTTCTTATTGTTGGGGCGGGCCTCGCCGGAATGCGGGCCGCCGTTGCGATTCCGCCGAACCTGAATGTCGGCGTGATCTCCAAGGTCCATCCGGTTCGAAGCCATTCGGTGGCTGCAGAAGGGGGAATCAACGCGGCGATTCATCCGGACGATTCCTGGGAGTCGCATATGTATGATACCGTCAAGGGTAGCGACTGGATGGGTGATCAGGACGCGATTGAGATTTTTTGCCGAGAGGCCCCCTCCGATATCCAGACACTGGAAAAGATGGGCGCCCTTTTTTCGCGCGACCCGGAAGGACGGATCGCGCAGCGGAATTTCGGCGGCCTCGGATTTCCTCGAACCTGCTATGTGGCCGATCGAACGGGTCATGCGCTGGTCCACCTTTTATACGAACAACTCCTTAAACGAAACGCGACCGTTTACGAAGAATGGTATGTCAGCTCGCTGATTGTGGAAGAGGGGGTTTGTTGTGGCGTCACCGTACTCAACATACTGAATGGGGAAATTGCCGCCATTTCCGCCAAAGCGGTGATTATCGCCACCGGCGGATGCGGCCGTGTCTATAGCGTTTCGACAAACGGATTGATTAACACCGGCGATGGAATGGCGCTCGCGTACCGCGTCGGCGTCCCGTTGCAGGATATGGAGTTTATACAGTTTCATCCCACGACGTTGAAAGAGACCGGGATTCTGATTACCGAGGCGGCGCGGGGCGAGGGGGGATATCTTTTCAACGCGCGCGGTGAACGATTCATGCAGCAGTATGCCCCCAAGATGATGGAGTTGGCCTCCCGCGATGTTGTGTCTCGTGCCGCCTATCGCGAAATTATGGAAGGGCGTGGCGTGGAAGGCTGCGTCATGCTGGACCTTCGGCATCTTGGCAAGAAAAAGATTTTAGAGAAACTGCCGCAGATCTGGGAGGCGTCACAAATCTACGCCGGGGTCAATCTTGCCGAGGCGCCTTTGCCGGTCACCCCCGGCGTACATTATATGATGGGTGGAATCAAGACCGGGTTGCATGGTGAAACCCTGCTGCCAGGTCTTTACGCGGTTGGAGAATGCGCGTCGGTATCGATTCATGGCGCCAATCGTTTGGGCGGCAATGCGTTGATGGAGACGATTACCTATGGTCGGCGCACCGGAGAGGCCGCGGCCAAGATGGCCCAAAGCGCAAAGCATATCCCTATTCACGATAAAATACTCCGCAATGAAAAAGAGCGGATTAATGCGATACGCTGTTCGGAAAGCGGAGAGAAGATCGGCGCGATTTGGCAGGAGATCGGATCGATTATGTCCGATCATTTTGGGATTATTCGAGAGGCGGATCGAATGAAAACGGGGAGGGCGTTGCTGAGTTTAGTGAGACCCCGCCTTCAATCTCTCGCACTTTCCGACCATGGCAAAATCATGAACACCGAGCTGATTGAAGCGTTGCAGCTTCACTCCATTATGGATATTGCGGAGGTGTTGGCCGCTTCCGCCGAGGCGCGCCAGGAGTCGCGCGGCGCGCACACCCGTTCCGACTTTCCAAAACGGGATGACACGAACTGGCTTAAACATACCTGGGCTTTTCGCACCAATGATGGCCCCCGATTGGATTATCAGAAGGTGAGCATTACCCGCGTTCCACTTGCCGAGCGAGTCTACTAATCCGCTACGAGCGGAAGCGAACGGGGCGCAGGGCGCCCTGCCAGCAGACAGCTCCCGTTGGTCGCTGTGGGCGTGCAGATATTGTTACACGAGAAAGGATCTACGCAAAAAACGTAGATGTTATCAATAGAGAGTCTACCAAATGAGTGGGTTAACTTATAAAAGCGCGGGTGTTGATATTGAGGCGGGGGAGGCCGCGGTACGAAAGATTGTTCCGCACGTGCGATCGACATTTTCTAAAGCGGTGTTAACCAGCCTTGGTGGGTATGCCGGCCTTTATGCCCTTTCTTTGAAAAAGATTAAAGAGCCGGTGTTGGTCGCAAGCACCGATGGCGTTGGAACGAAGCTGGCCATTGCGCAGATGATGGGTCGTCATGATACGATCGGGATTGATCTTGTGGCAATGAGTGTCAACGACGTGATTGTATCGGGCGCGACGCCGCTCTTCTTTCTGGACTATTTTGCAACGGGCCGCCTCTCGCCGGATGCAATGAGCGAAGTCGTGAAAGGGATCGCGAAAGGATGTAGGGAGGCGGGCTGCGCGTTAATTGGCGGGGAAACCGCGGAGATGCCGTCGTTTTATCCCGACGCCGTCTACGATCTTGCGGGGTTCGCCGTTGGGGTCGTTGAGAAAAAAAAGAGGATTGATGGCAAAACGATTCGACCGGGGGATATTTTAATCGGGCTGGCCTCGTCCGGCCTTCATAGTAATGGATACTCTTTGGCACGCAAAATCTTTTTCGAAAAAATGGGATTAACGGTCCATGACCGACTGACCGGATTTAAGAAAACGGTTGGAGAGGTTCTGTTGACGCCGACACGGATTTACGCGAAAACGCTTTTGAAATTGGTCCAGTCGATTTCGATCAAAGGGGCCGCGCATATTACCGGCGGAGGCATGACTCGAAACATTCCCCGGATTCTTCCTCAAAAATGCGGCGCCCGAATCTATTGGGATCGTTTCCGTATCCCGCCGATTTTTACGGTCATCGAACATGAAGGAGGGGTGGCACGAGAAGAGATGTGTCAAACATTTAATATGGGAATTGGCATGGTCTTGGTCGTCGCCCCAAAGAGGGCCGATCGCGCGGTTTCGATTTTGAAGCAATCCGGGGAGCGGGCGTTTGTTTTGGGCGAGATTGTTTCCGGGCGTTCGGGTGTGACCTATGCGTGAATCTCCATGTATCATCGGTGTCTTGGCGTCGGGCCGGGGGACCAACCTGCAAGCGATTTTAGATGCGATCAAGACGGGGGTTTTAGCGGCGCGGGTTGGTGTCGTCATCAGTGATAAAAAGGAGGCCACCGCGCTGGAGCGGGCGAGGGAGCATTCGGTCACGGCCGTTTTTATCGATCCGCGGGCCTATCCCGATCGCGTAGCCTATGATACGGCGGTGGTCAACGCGCTCGCCGAGCAGAAGGTTGAGTTTGTTGTTCTTGCAGGTTATATGCGTTTGGTGAGTAAGGCGATCTTGGAGGCATTTCCAAACAGGGTGATCAATGTCCATCCCTCTTTGCTTCCGGCGTTTCCTGGTCTGCATGCGCACCGGCAGGTTTTGGCCTATGGGGCAAAGGTGAGCGGTTGCACGATCCATTTTGTCGATGAAAAGGTCGATCATGGCCCGATCATCGCACAGGTTTCGGTTCCCGTTTTGGAAGGCGACACCGAAGAGTCGTTATCCGATCGGGTGCTGATTGAGGAACATCGCCTGCTTCCAAGAATCATTCAGTGTTATGTCGAAGGAAAGCTGACGCTGGATGATCGACGGGTTGTTATTGAGGGGGGGATTTAGCCCGCGATGCTTGATCGAAAACTTTTAAGAGAGAATCTTCCTTCCGTTGAAGCCGGGCTTAAAAAGAGGGGTGGAACCTTTTCGTTCGACGGATGGATTCAACTCGATCGTGCACAGAGGGAACGCAAAGTAAATATCGAGGCGTTACAAGCGAAAAAGAACAAGGCCTCGGAAGCCATTGCCGCGCTCAAAAAAAAGAGCGAACCGATTGACTCTATTCTGGAAGAGATGCAGCAGGTGGCCCAACAGATTGAGGCGATGAAGGTCGAATTAAAAAAGGCGGAGGAAGAAGAACGGAATTTTCTCCTCACGTTGCCAAACCTTCCGCATGCGTCTGTTCCGGTCGGTAAAGATGAGAACGATAATCGTGAGGTGCGGCAGTGGGGGAGTCGTCCTGATCTTCCGTTCCCTCCAAAACAGCATTGGGAGATTGGTGAACGATTAGGGATTTTGGACTTTGAACGGGCCGCAAAAATAACGGGGGCGCGATTCGCGCTTTATCAAGGTTTCGGCGCCCGTTTGGAGCGGGCCTTGATCAATTTTATGTTGGATGCGCACCAGCACCGATACAAAGAGGTTATTCCGCCTTTTATTGTGAACCGGGAAAGCATGATGGTGACCGGACAGCTTCCGAGGTTTGAAGACGATCTCTTTCATCTGGACCCCGACGATTTCTTTTTGATTCCGACGGCCGAGGTTCCGGTAACCAATATCCATCGCGATGAGATTTTATTGGAAGATCAACTTCCGCTTTTTTATATGGCCTATACCCCTTGTTTTAGAAGAGAGGCCGGTTCGTATGGAAAAGACACGCGGGGCCTGATCCGTCAGCACCAGTTTAATAAGGTGGAATTGGTGATATTCTGTACGCCCGATCTCTCCTATCCGCTCCTAGAGCAGCTTGTATCGGATGCCGAGGCGGTCTTAAAAAGACTAAACCTCCATTATCGGGTGGTGGAGCTTTGTACGGGCGATCTCAGTTTTGCGTCGGCCAAGACGTATGATATTGAGGTCTGGCTGCCGGGGCAGCAGGCTTATCGTGAGATTTCGTCGTGCAGTAATTTCGAGGCGTTTCAGGCGCGGCGCGGCGAGATTCG
>CAZSME010000063.1:0-7114 GCA_964607665.1 uncultured Nitrospirota bacterium
GTTTCCACTTTTTCACCTCATTCTAAGACGATGACAATTTCGTTTTGCTACACCCGATAGGAAGAGGACGCTCCCGTTGAGTCCCATGATGACAAACGAAACGACCGGGGTGGCCCTGCCACCTAACTCATCTCCTCTTCTTTTTTAATGCGTTCTATTTCCTCCAAAAGCTCGTCTTCCCGAATGATCTTTTTCTTCAGTAAGAGAGAGATTAACCCCCGCTGCAATACCCTCTCCACCTTTTTTGATTTTAAGTCGGATGCCGCGGGAGAGGGGGTCTCTTTATAGGGAGACACGGTTTTAGAAGCCCATCGGGCGATAAGAATAATCGCCAGAATCCCCGCAACGATGATCAATAAAAGTCCCATGCGCGCCATGAAAACCGGATCACGTTAATAAAACAAACCCGTTCAATCGAATCGATTTTGAACCCATCGAAACCCTGCTTCAAGCCGCTCCCCGCTTCGTTCTTGATGGGGATGATGAAGGGCCCTTTCGATACTGTTCCCAGAACGCTCGAGGCGTAAGAATTGGAACACCTTGAATCTCTTTCAGGACAAGCATGTCCTGATCCCCTGTTATCAAAACATCGCTGCCGGACGAAACCGCTGTTCCCAAAATCGAAAGATCGCGAGGGTCACGACAGACATCCTTATGGAGAAATGCCGGTGGTTTCAGCTGGGCATTTTTACACAGAAAGACCCCGATCCTCTGGGTTTCCCTCAGTGGAACGTTCAGTTTTTTATGAAGTTTTGCTTTGACCTCTTCCAGGATTTCCTGATTTAAAACCACCTCATGATCCATGAGGCAAAGCTCAAAAACAAGTCGGCAAAGACCCTGTGTGGAAAAGGCGGCAATGAGCACATTGCTGTCTAGGACCACCCTCATTTAAGTTCGCGAAAAATATCATCATCCGTAAAAAGGCCCTGAGCCTCAGCATAAGGCGCCACCTTGATGCGAAGCCGCTTAAACTGACGCACGGCAACGAACCGACGCAACGATTCCCGCACCAAGTCGCTCATCGACATATGTTCTTCACGGCTTAATGCCTCCAACTCATGCCGAAGATCCGATGGCAAACGAATGGTCATGGTTTCCTTCATATCCCTCCTTGCTCTCTTTGTAAGACATTGTAATGCACATGTCCCATGCCGGTCAAGAGCCTCTATCCATCGCCTTGTAAGGGCAATGGGCAACACGCCCCTCACCGAAGTTGGGCTTCAAAAAGGGTCGTATAAATCCCGTTTCCCTGGATCAGCATTTCATGGCTGCCCGATTCCACAATACGTCCCTTTTCCAAAACCAAAATCCGGTCCACCCCTCGCAACGAAGAAAGACGATGGGCGATAATCAATGTCGTCCGATTCGCAAACAGGTTTTTCAACGCCTCCTGAATCCCCCCCTCCGTTTCCGAATCGACACTGGAGGTTCCCTCATCAAACACAATAATCGGCGGATCTTTCAAAAAGGCCCGCGCAATCGCAATTCGCTGCTTCTGACCAATCGACAGCTTCACCCCCCTCTCTCCAATCCATGTGTCATATCCGTTGGGAAGCTGCCGAATAAAATCATCGGCGCACGCGGCCTCGGCCGCCGCCTGAATGTTCGAAAGGGTCGCATCAAGATTCCCATACGCAATGTTCTCTTTCACCGTTCCATTAAAGAGAAACGGTTCTTGACGCACCAAACCAAACTGATCTCGAAGCGTCTTCAATGACATTTCGCGAATATCGTAACCATCGATGGTGATCGATCCATTCTGCGGATCATAAAAACGTAACAGCAGTGAGACCGTTGTGGACTTTCCGCTGCCGGTGGCGCCAACGAGCGCGACCGTTTCACCGGGATCAACGGTAAAACCGATGCCCTCTAACACCGGCCGATTGGGAATATATTCAAACGAGACCTGCTGAAACGCGATCTGTCCAGAGAGCCGATGAGGAGGCACAATCGGACGTTTAGGGTCGGCAACGTTGGGTTGCGTATCGAGGAGTTCAAAGACCCGTTCAGCGGCAACAATCGCATGTTGAAGCATATGATTAATCGAGTGGATCTGATTGATCGGGCCGTAAAAGAGCGCGGCATAGGCCAGAAACGCCACCAGTTCCCCAACCGTGATTTGGCCTTCCGCCGCAAGAAACGAGCCGAATCCCAAAATCAGAAGGGTTCCAATCGAGGCGAAAAAGGCCATCGATGGGGAGTAGACCGACCAGAGCCAGGCGACACCCAAATTCCCTTCGTACAAGGCACGGCTGCGTTCGGAAAAACGGCGGGCCTCGTACTCTTGCCGATTAAAAACCATGGTCTCGCGAATGCCTGAAATCCGATCCTGAAGGAAGGCCATCAAACGCGCCAACTCTTCTCGAACGGTTTTGTAAGATCGCTGAAGCCGCCGCGTAAAAAAAAGGGACGAGAGCGCCAGCGGAGGAATCGGGATCAAGGCCACCAGGGCCAGACGCCATTCTAAAATAAATAGCATCAGGGTGATCCCCACGAGCGTGAATCCGGCGACCACCAGATGTTCCAGGCCATCGATGAAAATCCGCTCCATATTTTCAACATCGCTATTGACGCGCGACAACAGCTCTCCGGTGGAGCGATCATCAAAATAAGAAATGGAAAGGCGTTGCACCGCAATAAAGGCTTCGTTACGAATATCAAAGATCACATTTTGCTCAAAGAAGTTATTTAAACGAATCCGGGCCATGCTGCATACCCCTTTTATAATGTAGACCCCGACCATGACCGACAGGAGGGTGATGAGAATCCCCGTTTGCTTCTTCTCAATTCCTTCGTCAATCGCAAGTTTGATGAGCCAGGGGGGAACCAGTTCCATCAGGGTCGTCATGACGGCGGCCAAAAGGGTAAGCGCGGCCCATCCCTTATACGGTAAAATATAGGTCAGCACACGGGGAAGAAAACGATATGACTTTTTTTGCGACATTCTAAAATTCTATCTCAATGCGAGAAAGGTCTTAAGGACACATCTAAAAACCGTTACGAGTGGCTCAAATGCAAGGCGCGCGGAGCACAGGAACCGCAGTGTACATTATGTACATGAGGATTCCGAGCACCGCGCAACGCAGCAGTGGAGTCGCGCAGTCGGTTTAAAGATGTGTCCTTCACGCATTGGCATCTTTCGCGCAC
This sequence comes from uncultured Nitrospirota bacterium, assembly GCA_964607665.1. Taxonomy (GTDB): domain Bacteria; phylum Nitrospirota; class Nitrospiria; order SBBL01; family SBBA01; genus CAZSME01. The sequence continues at coordinate 3,148 of CAZSME010000063.1, forward strand.
CGAAACCCCACCGTGCTTTCACCCCGCTCCGGATGCGCCCCTCCAAACCGCTTGGAGACGCGCAGATCGTGCGCGTTGCTCATGTACGATCCGCCACGATAGACCAGCACCTTATTGATATCCGGCACCTCCGGCCCCTTTGGGTTTTCAAGCGGGGCCGTTTTATAGTAGAACTGATCGTACCAATCGGACACCCACTCCGAGACATTCCCCCCCATGTCATAAAGACCGTAGAACGACCGTCCGCTTTCAAATCGTCCCACCGGCGCCGAGTATCTAAAACCGTCCTTTTCGTCCCGACCGTTTACCAACCGGGCATCAAACCGATCGCCCCATGGCCACGTTCTTCCATCGGTGCCGCGCGCCGCCTTCTCCCATTCCGCTTCCGTCGGCAAACGATTACCGGCCCACTTGCAATAGGCAACGGCATCGATCCAGGTGACCCCCACTACCGGCTGATCGTCTCCCATTAAAAGCGTCACATCGTCTTCAAAGACAGGGATTTCGGGGATCTTCCGTTTCAGCATCGTGGCAAACCGCTTATAGTCTTTGTTCGTCACTTCGTATTGATCGATATAATAGGCGCTCAGGAAGATAATCCGCTGGGGCTGCTCATCAAAGTCCCCTTCCTCCTCTCCCCCCATCGGGAAAATACCGGCCGGAATCAAAACCATTGTGCGGCCGTCCCCCCCAAGCGTGGTTTTGTAGAGACTGTAATCGACAGGGGCGACCGGCAGCGGACGCGCTTCCTCCTCCGTGATCATCGTCTTGGCCTGCTGCTCCAACGCCTTGCCCTTTCGCGATTCGTTGACCAACGCGACCATCGTAACAATCGTCAGAACGGCCATTAAAATGCCAATGGAATAAAGAACGGCTTTGTTCATCTTTGATAAAAGGGCTCCGTTAAAACCGTTCCGAACGGTAATGTATTCGGGTAAAAAATGCAACTACGGCCTTGACCATCAACGTGGTCTCTTTATAAGATCGGAACCATGGCACATCCGACATGGCGGTGGATCGTAGACCCACCGCTTCCCCCGGAAAGAAACATGGCCATCGACGAAGCGATGGCGATCGCCTTTTCCCAAAATAAAACGGGTCCCACCGTTCGCGTTTATCGTTGGGCCTCCCCGGTCCTGACATTAGGATCGTTTCAAAAAATCGACGCGGTGAACGAAACGGCACTGGAGAGCATCCCCCGAATTCGTCGCATGACAGGGGGGCGGGCCATCCTGCATGATCGCGATCTCACCTATTCGGTGATCGGCGCAACCGACGATCCCCTCTTTACGGGGGGCATTAAAAAAACGTTCTACGCAATTGCCCAGGGGCTTTTAGCGGCGTTGCACCGAATGGGGGTTCCGGCCGAAATCCATCAACCTCGAAAAAATAAGGTTTGTTCAGAACGGGAACAGGGCCCGTTTTGCGCGACCTCCTGTTCGTGGTATGAAATTGTCGCCTCTGAAAAAAAACTGATCGGATCGGCGCAACGACGATGGCCGCATCATTTTCTTCAGCATGGATCGCTTCCATTGGAACAGAGCCCTCTCGAGAAAACGCTTTATTCAAAAGGGCCGATCACGCTTCGCAATCTCATCGCGCCTTTGCCCCCACTATCGATCATTGAGGAGGCGATTCGGATTGGATTTGAAACGGCCTGGTCGGTCCGATTTGAAAAACAGTCGTTAACCGCCGACGAAGAGGAGATGGCCGATCGGCTTGTTTTGCAAAAATACGGCAACCCGGCCTGGAACAATCATCGGGAGAAAACGACGCCCTCTGTCGGCTCGCTCCGTGAGGAAGCAGGGCTACGGCACAATCGTTAATAGATGCGGCATCTCTACAACCCATTCCCGCAGCTACCGATTGCGGGGCGTATCGACCCTCTGGAGCGTCTGATAGATGCGCATGACCTCTTTGCGAACGTCCTCAAGGGGATTATCGTTATCGATCACTTCGTTGGCAAAGGGAACCTTGTCATCCAACGGCATCTGCGTGTCGAGACGCCGCTGTGCTTCCTCTTCTGAAATGTTATCGCGCTGACAAAACCGTTTAATCTGAGTCCGCTTATCCACATAAACAAGCAGAACCACGTCCATCTCCTTGTAGGCCCGGGTTTCAATAAGAAGCGGGGCATCAAACACAATCACCGCGTGCGGATCACGCGAGGCGATTTCCTGCCGTTTTTGTTCGGCGACCTCAAAAACAAGCGGGTGAACAATTTTATTTAACGTCATCAACTTTTCGGGGGCGCGAAAGACAATCGCACCCAACTTCTGCCGATCAATCTCGCCCGCCTCATCAAATATCTTGGTACCAAAGGCACGGATAACTGGATGATAGGCCGCCCCCTCTTTTTTAAGAAGATCATGGGCGATCTCATCGGCGTCAATAATAACGGCCCCCGCTTCTTTTAGCATCTGCGAGACCGTCGACTTCCCACTGGCAATCCCCCCGGTCAGTCCCACCCAGACCATTGTTGTCCTCTACTCCCCCACTCCATAGAATTTTTCGCCGCGTCGCACAGGAAGCCGGCCATTCTCCAAGCGCCACCGATTGGTATCGCGAAGGCTATAAACGCAACCGCAGTATTCCTGTTGATAGAACTGTTCCCGCTTTGCAATTTCAATCATTCGGGCACTCCCCCCGCCCTTTCGCCAGTTGAACGTCCAATAGGTCATCCCCGGGTAGCGGCTCGCGGCCCGAATCCCGGAGCGGTTAATCTGATCCATATCTTTCCAACGGGAGATACCCAGCGTGCTGCTAAAAAGCGAAAAGCCATGTTCATGCGCGTACAGGGCCGATCGCTCAAACCGCATATCAAAACAGACGGTGCAGCGTTCCCCACGCTCCGGCGCCATTTCTAATCCTTTCACCCGGGCAAACCAGTGTTCTTTGTCGTAATCGGCATCGATAAACGAAATCCCGTGTTTTTCGGCAAACCGAATGTTCTCATTTTTTCGCAGAAGATACTCCGCGTGCGGGTGAATATTCGGATTATAAAAATAGATGACAAATTCGATCTGGGATGCGATCAATGCCTCCATGATTTCCGCCCCGCACGGGGCGCAACAGGAGTGCAGCAAAAGTTTCTTCTCGCCATGGGGCGTTGTCAGTGCGGGACGCAGGTTGTCTCGAGGGTTCTTTGTATCCATGAGATGAAATCCGTCCTAACGGTGTCCGCCACTATAACAACATCAAAAACCGCAATCAACTTCTCCTGCCATCTTACCCCTCTTATGAACACAATAAAATTATTCCCCCCGATACCATGAAACAAAGAAGGATAATCTGTGCTATGCTTGTTCAGAGTGTCAAAGAGTAGGCAAATAGACACTTGTTTAACGTCGGTCTGACGTTACGCGTAAAATAAATTAAATAGTAAAAACATAGCCTTACAAAATAAAGTAACGTGTAGATATTTTAGGCATATATCTTGCTCAATAATGCGCATGTCCATTTATAAGGAGGGAAAGATGCCATCGGAGACGATATTAGTTGTCGAAGACGAGTTAGGACCACGAGAATCGTTGAATATGATTTTAAGGCCTTATTACAAGGTCGAGTCGGTGGACGATGGGGTAAAATCGATTGCCCTATTGCAACGTCAAAAGATCGACCTGGTGACACTGGATATAAAGATGCCCGGGCCGTCGGGCATTGAGACGTTAAAACAGATTAAGGGAGGGTGGCCCCATATCGAAGTGCTCGTTGTAACCGGCTATGGAACCCTTCGAACCGCAATGGACGCGATTCGATACGGCGCGTGCGACTGTATCATGAAGCCGTTTGACATTAACGAGGTTCTGGATGCGATTCGCCGGGCGTTGGCTCGGAAGAAAGAGGTCGAAGAGCTCCGATCGTTATTGGGTGAGCTGACGGCGGGCCAGCCCGGATTAGAGAAACGGTTTCCACTCATTCTCGGAAACGTTCCTTAGGCCCTCTTCTTTAGTCACTTTAGACTCTC
>CAZSME010000064.1:0-2874 GCA_964607665.1 uncultured Nitrospirota bacterium
AATCGTTTTGTATGCCGAACAGTTTTGGCTGATCCCGAACTATGGCTTTATCATTGCGGCATATCTTCTTTCTCTGATTCCATTGGGATGGTTTATTTGTAATATGGAACGAAAGGTTGTGCTCCTTTCTCTTGCCATTAAGGGAGAGAGGGGATATCAACCACTCGGCGACCCGCTTGAAGGGGACGCCTTCTCCCCCGATCAGCCCGCCATCAACGACGAACAAACGTAGCCAGAACGTTAATGAAAAATAAAAAGAACGGGATTATTATCAGCATTGTTGCCATTTTGGCCGCACTGGGGTATCTGGCCTTTGGCAATTTTTCCAAAAATCTGGTCTATTTCTACACCCCCTCTGAACTGCTTGCCCTCTCCCAAAATTACGATGGGAAAAAAATTCGTATTGCAGGGATGGTGGTGGCCCAAAGCGTGAAGATGACCCCCAACACGCTGAAAATTGCATTTCAATTAACCGATGGAAGGGCGACCATTCCGGTGGATTACGAAGGGGTCCCGCCGGACCTTTTTAAGGAGGGGCAGGGGGCGGTGGCGGAAGGGCACTGGGATCGTGATCAGAAGCGGTTTTACTCAAAAATGATTATGGCCAAACATTCGGAGGATTATATGCCGATTGAAATGAAAGAGGCCGGCGTTACGCTGCCCAAAAAAGATTTCTTGAAGACGTTGCATATGGAGTAGGCCCAAACGGGGGCAGCAAGCCCTATGAGGGCTACGAGCCCTACGAGGGCAGCGAACAAACCGGCCTCGCCTGACGTTGAATGATAAAAACCGTGCCCTATAAAATTGAAATTCGCCGACGTGCTGAAAAGGATTTGTCGTCTATCCCGAAATCCGAAGCACAGCATATCGCAGACGCCATTTTTGCATTGGAACAGGGCCTGAAAGGCAATATTAAAAGGCTAACAAACTATATCGTCTTCGCGTGGGGAATTACCGGGTACTTTTTGAAATATCGGTTGATACGGTTATAATTTATCGAATTCGTCATAGAAAGGAGGCGTACCGATAAACCATGAAAACTCAAATCATTGAAAAACAGGGCAAAAGGGAGTTTGTAGTTATTCCATACAGAGACTTTCTTCGTCTTCAGAAGGAGCTTTCAGACTACCATGATCTCATAACGCTCCGAGAGGCAAAGTCTGATCCTCGGAATAAGCGGGGACGCCCATTTGATCAGGTTGCTTCAGAGTTGGGATTAAAGAGGAATACAACTTAAAATGATCGCCTTTCAGACCACCCCAACCCCCGCAGCTGGCGCTCCGGTCTCCTTATCCAAGGAGGGGAATAAATAATTGAGGAGAAATCATTGATTCTTGAACTGGGACATTTCGCGGTGATCACCGCGTTGGTTTTAGCGGCCGTGGGGATGACGACCCCCTGGGTCGGCCTCTATGCCAAAAACGGGGTTTGGGTTGCGGTGGGCCGGCAGGCCGTGACACTGAATTTCCTGCTGATCTCGATCGGGATGGCCGCGATGATCTATTCGTTTGTCACCCAGGACTATTCGGTCAAATATGTCTTTTCGTCCAGCAACAGCAAGTTGCCAATTTTTTATAAAGTGGCCGGCCTGTGGGGAGGACACGAGGGCTCGCTGCTCCTTTGGGCCTGGGTCTTATCGCTTTTCTGTATGCTGGCGGTCCTGATTCATTGGAAGACACAACCGGCCGTTATGCCGTACCTGATCTTTATCGAGTCGACCGTTTTAATGGGGTTTCTGCTCCTGATCCTCTTTCTGTCCAATCCGTTTGAGCGCACCCCGTTTATTCCGCCCGATGGAAAAGACCTCAATCCGCTTTTGCAGGACCCGGCGATGGTGATTCATCCCCCGATGCTTTATCTGGGGTATGTCGGCCTTTCGATCCCCTACGCGTTCGCGATGGCCGCGCTTTTCTCCGGGCGGCTTTCCGAGGAATGGATTAAGGCGACGCAGCGGTGGACCCTTTTTGCCTGGCTTGCGTTAACGACCGGCATCCTGATGGGTGGTTACTGGGCCTACTACGAGTTAGGCTGGGGCGGATATTGGGGATGGGATCCGGTCGAAAACGCCTCCTTTATGCCCTGGCTTGTGGCCACTGCGTTTTTGCATTCGGTGATGGTACAGGAAATGCGAAAGATGTTTTTGGTCTGGAACCTTTTTCTGATCGTCCTGGCCTTTTCGCTTTCCCTGATCGGGACATTCCTGGTCCGAAGCGGTATCCTCTCGTCGGTTCATAGCTTTGCCAACGACCCCGGCCGCGGCGTTTTCATTCTTGCCTTTTTAACATTTATGCTGCTGCTTTCGTTTGGCATGCTAATCGCGCGTTCGTCGAAATTAAAAAGTAATGTGGAAATGGAATCGATCCTCTCCAAAGAGGCGATCTTTCTTTACAACAACCTCTTTTTCATTGTCGCATTCGTTATTGTCTTCATCGGCACGCTTTATCCCCTTTTTATGGAGGTGATGAAGTTCCAGAAGGTCTCGGTCGGTCCGCCCTATTACAACGCGGTTTTTATGCCGGTGGCGTGGGGGCTCATCCTGTTGATGGGGATTGGCCCATACATCCCATGGCGGAAATGCTCAACGGCCGCGTTCAAAGAAATCTTTGCGGTGCCTGTGGCGTTCGGTTTTTGCTCGATTCCGTTTTTTTATCTTGTGGGGATTCGAGACGGCTACGCCTTATCCGCTCTGGCTGTCACTCTATTTACTGCGGCCGCAATTGTGCAGGACTTTTCGAAACTGGCCCGATTTTGGGCCAAACGGGAAGCGATCAGCGTGGCCCGTGGACTGTTGCGGGGATGGCAACAGAATCCAAGGAAAACCGCGGGGATTTTGACCCATGTCGGGGTGCTTGTAATGACCGTGGGGATTGTCTT
>CAZSME010000064.1:2974-5003 GCA_964607665.1 uncultured Nitrospirota bacterium
ATCCTCAACATCTTTCGAAGAAAACAGGCGAAGGTTTCTTTACCGTCGTGCCCAGCATCTAAAACCGCTTCTGTAGCTGAGATCGCCTCGGAAGGGGTCCCACACGAGACATGAAGAAGGATATAATCGAAGGAGGCTGCGTCTCTCCCGATTCACAAGTCATGACGAAACACTTCACTCTTAAGGGATGGCATATTGGTCTTTCGTTAGCCATTTTGGCATTGGTCGCTATCTTTTATCAGGGCTTGTTTGGCAATCCGTCTTACATTCCGCCCGTTATTATTAATACCCCCGCGCATGAAATTGTCGGGCCTGAACTTTATAACGGCTCCACCGTTCGGCTTTCCGACTACAAAGGCAAGGTCATTGTCCTAAATTTCTGGGCCTCCTGGTGCCGCGAATGCGCGTTGGAGCATCCTTCGCTCTTGGAGATTAACGAGCGTTATCGCGACCAGCCGGACTTTATTATGATCGGCGTGAATTATCAGGACAAAGAAGATTTAGCAAAGGCGTATCTTAAACAGCACGGAAATAATTTTACGCATGTGCGTGATTTTTCCGGAAAGATATCGATTGACTACGGCATTTATGGGGTGCCGGAGACATTTGTTATCGATAAAGAAGGAATGATCCGGCACAAATCGATTGGGCCGATTATCGGGGCGACCTATACCCATCTGGTGGAAAAGGTCATCGAACCATTATTGAATGGATTACCCTTGCCCACATAGACGTCCAGACAGGGGAGAGAACCTCATGGCCATTCCCCCTTAAAAAAGGGGGACAGGGGGGTGTGAAGGTGGGTGTTTGGCACAGGGGCAATGATTGGCTATGGAAAACGAATCTCTGATTCCCTCCGAAAAAATTGAACGGTCGATTCTCTTTATCCGGGGGCATCGGGTGATGTTAGATCGTGACTTGGCTGACCTTTACGGCATAAAATCCATTCGATTACGGGAACAGGTAAAGCGAAACAAGGGGCGATTTCCGACAGACTTTATGTTTTCATTAACACACAAAGAGGTTGAACTCTTGGTATCGCAAAATGCGATACCTTCCATAAAACACCTGGGGGGTGCTCTGCCGTTGGTCTTCACGCAGGAAGGTATTGCCATGCTGTCCGGTGTGTTGCGAAGCAAGCGGGCGATACAGGTCAACATTGCTATTATGCGGGCGTTTATTCAGATGAGACGACTTCTTGCCTCTCAGAGGGGGTTAATGAGGAAAATCCTGGAGATGGAAAAGAAATATGATCGGCAATTTATCGTTGTCTTTGATGCAATAAAGCAGTTGATGGCGCCACCCGAAAAACCAAAAAAGGCGCCTCTGGGATTTAGGCCGCATTAAGAGAAACCGCTATGCCCTCCCATTCAAGGGGAGGTTGGTGGGGATGGGTTAAAAGGAGTGAGTAAAGGAGAAGGGATATTATCTATTTAAGATGAGAAAGAACCGGTCTATATTCATAAAAAGCATCTTTCTTTGCCTTTTTCTCTTATCGCCGGTCTTTGCGGAAACGATGAGCGAAGAAGAGGTTCAGGCCAAAGTCCGGGAGATTTCCAAGACGCTGCGCTGCGCGGTCTGTCAGTCGGAATCGGTTTGGGAGTCGGGCGCGGAACTGGCGATGCAAATGCGGGAGATTGTTCGAGAACGGGTGATTGCCGGGGAATCGGGGGACGAAATTCGCGCCTATTTTGTCAGCCGCTACGGCGATTTTATACTGCTGGAACCGCGCGTGACCGGTTTAAACCGACTCCTCTGGTTCGGCCCCCCCCTGCTGCTCGCCCTCGCCGCGGCACTGATCTATCGAAAAATCCGCGCATGGACCATACAATCATCAACGCCTGCCGAAATTCCTCCTCTAAGCGAAGAAGAACAGAAACGGGTTGACGACGCATTAAAATCGTTCCAGTCCGGGGGGAACAGATCATGATCTTCCCCTATATCGTGGCGTTCCTGTTGCTCTCTGTTTTGACCGTGTTGCTCTATCCATTATGGCGGTCGGCAAAGCGGCCGTTGCTGATGGGAGAAG
>CAZSME010000064.1:5103-7109 GCA_964607665.1 uncultured Nitrospirota bacterium
GCGATTGCGATCTGGATTGCCGCCGGGACCGTTGCGGTTTCCAGCCTTGTTCACAAAAAGATTGAGAAAGACCAGATCGCCTCTGCCCCTCCGCCATCAGACCCTTCGGCAGCGCCCGGCATGCCGCCGATCGATCCGGTGCAGATGGTGGCCCGACTCGAGGCCAAGCTTCAGAAAAATCCAAACGACCTGGAGGGCCAAATGATGCTGGGCCGTTCCTATATGGTGCTTCAACGTTGGGACGACGCAAAGACAACATGGCAAAAAGTATTAGAGTTGGATGAACGCAATCCGACGGCCCATGCCTCGTTAGGTGAAACGCTGCTTCGATCAAATCGGGACGGCGACAAAGGTATCGCAGAGAACGCGCTGACCCATTTTGATAAGGCGCTGATCAGTATGCCGCAAGACCCCTCTATTCTCTGGGGACGGGGCATTGCGTTGATACACCTTTCGCGGTTCGCGGAGGCCGATGAGGCCTGGACGACCGCGTATCAGGCCCTATCCCCCGGCACAGAAGAGGCCAATATGGTCAAGCAGGCGCTTGAAGCATTGCGGTCTGGTAAGCTTCAACCGTCGTAAAAAAGATGCAACATGAACAAAGCCGTTTTCGTTTTTTTTGTCATCATCGCTGCGGGGATCCATCAGGAGGGAACAAGCTGGGGGGGAACGGAAGATGGCGTTAACCAGACGGCACCTGATTTCAAGGTTGGAAAATTAAGAGGGGGAGAAGCCACCCTCTCGGAGTTTCGTGGTCGGGTGGTGTTGATTAACTTTTGGGCCACATGGTGTCGTCCCTGTCGCGCCGAGATGCCGTCCATGGAGGCCCTTTATGGAAGCTATAAACGGACCGATTTCGAGATTTTAGCGGTGTCAATTGATACAACAGGCAAGGAAAAGGTGCGTTCGTTTATCGAGGAGTTTGGGTTCCGATTCCCGATTTTGCTGGATCCGGAATTTCTGATTAAGGACCTGTATCAGGTGCGGGTTGTCCCGACATCCATTCTGATTGATCGCAAAGGGGTTATCCGGGAGCGTATACTGGGGGCAACGGATTGGAACGATCCGGAAATGCGTCTTCTGGTCGATCGATTGGTATCGGAAAGGAAGTAACATGGAGGTCTCGTATTTTTTGGCCTTTTCGGCGGGGCTGTTATCGTTTGTCTCCCCCTGCGTCCTTCCGTTAATCCCGTCGTATCTCTCCTATATTACCGGTCTCTCTTCGGACGCCATTCGGTCCGGATCGGGACGCGTTCGAGAAGTGGCGCTGGAAAACACGTTGATGTTTATCGCCGGTTTCTCGGCCCTTTTTATTATCTTTGGCGCATCGGCAACGTTTTTAGGCCGTTTTTTTCTCTCGCACCAACAGATCGTTCGGCAGATCGGCGGGGCATTGATCGTCTTCTTTGGTCTTTACATAATGGGGTTGATTCAGCCGGCGTTTTTGATGCGGGATGCGCGGTTTCATTTTCGGGAAAGACCGGCCGGTCTCATTGGATCGTTTCTGATAGGAATGGCCTTTGGCGCCGGTTGGACCCCCTGTGTCGGCCCGATATTAGGCTCGATTCTTCTTTATGCCAGTCTGTCGGATTCGGTCGCGACCGGTGTCTGGTTGCTTTCGGCCTATTCCCTCGGACTGGGGCTCCCGTTCTTTCTTGCCTCGCTTGGGATGCAATCTTTTTTCCCTTATTTCAAAGGCCCCATTTTGCGATGGGTGAATGGGATTTCAGGCGGTTTTCTGGTCATCGTCGGCGTGCTGATTTTTACGAATTCACTCACCAATCTTACCGCGTATTTTTCAGAAATCGGAGTGGGCTGGCTTTTGGGTCAATAGGACACGCGGTCATGTCGGCGGCGTCTGCCTAAAAAAATTTCTGAAACATCCAGCCGACCATAAAGATTGCCATACCGGCTGCGGTAAATTGAAACAAAAAGTTCATGCTCCCGCCTTGAAGTAAAGAAACCCCCCAGGCATTTAAGACGAGCAGAAGCCCTGCGGCCTGAAC
>CAZSME010000065.1:0-7078 GCA_964607665.1 uncultured Nitrospirota bacterium
TCAGAGATTCCAAAAATCGATCGTTCCGCATAATCTAAAAGATCGACCACTCCCCCACCTCCACCGCCTCCCTCGCGATCTTCGTATCCCTGTGTCACAATGTCGGTCGCAGCACTGATTAACTGCCGCAACAGGGCCTTCTCATGGACAATCTTGGCGTGATGATGCACATTCGCCGCGGTAACCACGCTATTCATCACATCGGTAAGATAGGAGATGCCGCCAATCGATTCCAAAAATCCTTTTCGCTGGAGCTGTTCGGGGAGGGAGATCAGATCGATCGCTTCGTTGCGTTCATAAAGATCAAGCATCGCGGCAAAAATCTTTCGGTGCGCCTCCTTATAGAAATCGTCCGGCTGCATCACCTCCAATACCCGGTTGAGACACGGGTTATCCAGCAGAATCCCCGCTAAAATCGCCTGCTCCGCCTCAATATTCTGGGGCGGTAATTTTTGAATCGGAACGGTCATAGCGTCTTCTTTCGCGTGTCTGACGCGGACATTGATGGAGGAACAACCCCTTTAGCCTGTTGCACCCGTTCGATATTCAGCGCGAAACCGATCGAAGGCGAGGGGGCGCCGAACTTTTGAATCAGATGGTCGTATCGCCCGCCACCGCCTAACTCGACCGGAACGGAGGGGGCAAAAACCTCAAAGACAATACCGGTGTAATAGTCAAATCCGCGCACCTCGGAAAGATCGATAAACAACTCCTGTTCAAACCCGTTCTGTGTCAGAATCCGATAGACGTCCGAAATCCGTTTGAGTGCGGTTCGCGCAAGAGGATTCCGGGCAACCGATTTCGCGGCGATGAAAACCTCTTTCCCTCCGAAAAGCGTCGGCAAGGCCAGCACTTGTTTTTTTAAGGTTGCTCCCACCCCTTCTTTTTTTAAGAGTCTTTCCAGGTGTGTTGTCTCTTTCCGTGCAACCGCGTTTAAGATTTTTCGAAGCAAAACGGGGTTGGACTCAAACGGCGTGAGGACCCCGCGTGTAAAGGCAATGTGACCGACCACTAATTTCGATTTGATCTTAAGGTTTCGCAAAATCTCAATAACGAGGGTCATCATCTCGGCGTCCGCGTCCGCGCCCGAAGGGCCAATCAGCTCCCCCCCCATCTGAAAGATTTCCCGTTCCTGTCCGGCGTGTTCTTCTTCGTGGCGAAAGAGATTCGCCGAATAACAAAGACGAAGCGGCCGCGGCCGATCGGCGAGCAACGTCGCCGCCATTCGGGCAATCTGCGGGGTGACATCGGGCCGAAGGACCATAATCCGTCCGGTCGCGCGATCAACGAACTTATAGGCTTGATGAATCAGATCTTCTCCCGAAGTCCGGGTAAAGACATCGAGGTACTCAAACAGCGGGGTAATGACCTCCTGATACCCCGAACGGAAAAACACATCAAAGATTTCCCGTTCGATGGCGCGTTTTAACAACACCCCTTCGGGGAGAAACGTCGCAACCCCTTTTGGGATTAATGTTTTGGGCTTTGGGGTCGGTTGGGTTCGCATCGGCGAATTATACGCTTCTTCGTTAAGTGAATGAAGAGGATTCGACGACGCTCATGCGGCGGGAAGAGGGCCGGCGGCGACCAGTCTTTTTCGAACAGGATCAACCGTGAGATTCAGTCCTTCTAATGTTCGAGCCCCCAAAAGCACGAGATCGCCCGGCTCAGCAAACACCACCTCGTCGATCGTAAAATGCTTTTCCGTTCGCAAAATGGCAAAACCAACGCTACGCGTTACCACGTCACCATTGGCCATGACAAAATGCAGGTCCTTTTTCTCTCTCGCGACGCCGATGCTTTCCAGCTTCTCAGCAGGAATCCATGTGTACTCACTCCCGGTATCCACGAGAAGTTTCGGAATCGCTACGGTCTTTTTCCTCTCAATATGGTTCTCAACTTTGCAGCCGATATGAAATGTGCCCATGTCCTCATGCTACTCCAAAAACAATTTTAAGCCAACCGATTTCTTATTTAATCCCCTCTCCTATGACTCGGACGATTCATGCGGAGCGAGCCATTTTAAGACGCACCTCAAAAACATACATCCCCGATCGAATGGAGAGGAACGGTTTAAGGGGAAAATAGGAAACGCGCGTTACAGTCGAACCGGTTTGACAGAGAGGACGTGAGGGATCGTTCGGATCTCTTTGATGACCGATTCCGGAACAACCAAATCGACGCCGACGACGGAGATGGCGAGACCCCCTATCCGCTCCCGGCCTAATTGCATTCGCGAGATATTGATCTGATTTTTGGCTAAAAGGTTGCCCAGACCGCCAATCACGCCCGGCTTGTCGTCATTGTGGATATAAAGCATATTCCCTTCCGGAATAACCTCTAACGCCATCCCGTCAATCTCAATAAACCTCGGCTCGGTCTTATGAAAGATCGATCCCGATACGACTTTTTCCCCCGACTGGGTTTTAACCTTAATGGTCAGAAGAGAGGCAAAGTTTCCCGCGTTGTCCGTTTTGGTTTCGTTGACCGCGATGCCGCGTTCTTTCGCGATGCCGGGCGCGTTGACATAGTTCACCGTCTCCTCCAGAATCGGCGCCAGAAGGCCTTTTAAGGCCGCGACAGTCATCGGCGCGGCCTGAATCTCCGCGGCCTCGCCATGATACTCAATATTCACCGCTTCAATCGGGCTTTCAATCGTCTGTCCAATAAACGATCCAATCTTTTCCGCCAAAAGGACATACGGCTGCACCTTCGGCATGAGGTCCAACGATATCGAAGGCAGATTCACCGCGTAACGCACCACACCGCGAACCAGATAATCGACCACCTGCTCCGCGATCGCCAGCGCGACATTCTCCTGCGCCTCGGTTGTCGCGGCGCCCAAGTGCGGGGTGCAAATAAAGTTTTCAAGTTTCAACAGCGGGTGATTGGGATCCACCGGTTCTTTTTCAAAAACGTCCGACGCGCACGCCGCCACCTTTCCAGAGATTAACGCGGCCTCCAACGCCTTTTCATCAACAATGCCGCCCCGCGCGCAATTCACGATTCGAACCCCGTCTTTCATCTTCCCAATCGATTCGGCATTAATCAGATATTTTGTCTCCGCGGTCAGCGGCGCGTGTACGGTGATAATATCGGCCCGGGAATAAAGGGTCGCGAGGTCAACCATTTCAATCCCCATCTTCTGTGCATTTTCGGCCGAGAGGTAGGGGTCATACGCAATAACGGTCATGCCGGCCCCTTGCGCGAGCCGTACCACCCAGCTTCCGATTTGACCCAGCCCGATGGTCCCCAGCGTCTTATTAAAAAGCTCCACCCCCATGAACTTGTTCTTTTCCCATTTTCCAGACTTCACCGACGCGTTCGCTTGAGGGGTTTGACGGGCCATCGAGAAGATCAACGCGAAGGTATGTTCCGCCGTTGTAACCGTGTTGCCACCGGGCGTATTCATGACGACAATGCCACGCTTGGTTGCCGCGGGGAGATCAACATTATCGAGGCCCGATCCCGCCCGGCCAATCACCTTTAGGTTTTTCGCCGCGGCAATCACCTCCTTTGTGACCTTGGTCCCGCTTCGGATGACTAATCCGTCGTATTGACCGATCTGCTCGATTAACTGGGCCGGTGTCAGTTTGGTATTGATATCAACGGAAAGCCCCGCCTTTTCTAAAATCGTAACCCCTTGCGCTGAAAGGGCATCGCTAATTAAAACCTTCATGATTTATTTTCTCCTTTTTATAACTCCTTTGCCTCACCTGATTCGTTAATGAGGTGTGGTTGGAACAGTTTGAGACTTAATACTCCCAGCTTTTATATTGCGGGGCACTCAAAAGGCACATCGTGTCCGTCGTTGCATCTGGAAATATGCACCATGTTGAAGTGCACCCGGGAATAATGGTGTGCCCTCGCTGTCCTTTGATTCGAACGAGAGCCGTGTTGAAACATTGACTACATCCCTTTAATGCGCAAATAACGGAAAGTGACGTGCCATCGGCACATTGCGAAACTCCGCCATTACAAACGACTCCACCATGCGATGAGCAACATCCTTTACAATTTGTTCCTTTTTTTAAATCCATAAAAGTGTAGTAATTCACTTCCCCTTGTAAATCTTCTGCCCTTGCGGAACCGATGGTAAAGTTATCAACCGCTTCCGGGTTCAGAACGTCCAGAAACGTGGTGTCATAGTATTTGGCGGGTAAATTACTAGACCAATCCCCTGCATAATCGGCAAATTTCTTGTTATATACTTGAGTTTCATGTTCATAGGTTTCATCAGCACCATACTGTCCATCGAGCAACCTAAACTTAAACCGGTTATATGCCCCGTCCTGACTCACACTGCTATACCCCGATATGGGCGCCCACGGTTCTCCTGCAAAAACGTTTGTAGTAATACAGAGCACGATCTGCGCCAAAAAGAACTTTTTCATTTTTACCTCCTTCTTGATTTAGGGAATAAAAGTTTCTTTTTCTGGGACAAGCGGAATCGCAATTTTTGCAACTGAATATGCGTCGGCAATTTCATCTTCCACAGAACCACCCCATAGCGGGTCTACCAGTCTGATCGTTTCCTCACTAGCAGTGAGTGTATGTAACTGCTTTGCACTCGCGGCAACGCGCATTCCATAAAATGTGAGCCCTTTGTTATGAAAAACCGAGCTTAAGTCGTGGGCCTCTTTTTGAAATTCAAGTTCTGCCTTCATTTGAGCATCACTTATTCCCTGCTGACGTAGACCGGCAACTTGTCTATCTGCATCTTCTAAAAGCACCGAGAGAAATTTCTTCTGATATAAAACCACCGACTCCATCGCGGCTTCAATCGATTCTCCCTCCTGCATATCATGTCCCCCGCCATGTTCTTTCCATCCCATATTCAGGGTCACCACATCTAATTTATTTTCTTTTACAAGCGCAACCACTCTCTTATCGGACATGTAGCCTTGGAATGACATTTGCGCTTGAATCGCTTTATTGGGTTCTTCTTCGGCAAGTTTCTTAAGCGCCGCGTGTCTTTTTTTTATATAATCATCAATGGCGTCTTTAGAATGATCCGGTGGCATAAAAAACATCTGGGCACGATTCTTACTGATTTTAACTTTGCCGGAGAATTCGGAGACAGCAACAGCGCTCTTGATCGACCGAGACTTGCCTGGTGGTAATACATGTAAAGCTGTGACATTATGTTTATCGTAAACGATTGCGTAATTATCTCCGGCAATATGCTGTAATAACTGAACTAACGTACTTCTCTTCACATCAATCGTGACAGGGCGTTTTTTTAATGCATTATCAATATAAATAACCACATTTGTCGTCTCGGTGATTTTAGAAAGCAACGCCTCTAATGGAGTCAGATGGGATTTAACACTAAAGGTTTCATCGGAATGAGCCGTAAACTGCAAACTGCTTGCTTTTTCTTTTGCATCACTTGCAGGAATAAACGGCGTAACAATGATGCTGACAAGCAATAGTAACATCACCCACTGTCTTTTGTGACAACAATAATAATTCATGATTTCTCTCTATCGTATCAAAGTAACGTAGAGCGACCCGTTTGTCAAAAAAGTTTACTAAACCTTACCCTCCTTACGTCCCCTCTCTTTTCCTTGGGCGGCCCGTGCTGCCCGTCTACTTCTTCAAAAGAATTTCCTGGGCAATCCCAACGCCGGTTCCCAGTTTCAACGGGTGACCCATCCCTTTTAACACCATCTCCACGGCAGCGACGGCAATGATAATGTCAAACGTATCAATATATCCCATGTTGGCAATCCGAAAGACCTTTCCCTTCAGATCATCTTGTCCGCCCGCCGCAGTAATGCCGTACTTGACCCGCAAGTCTTTATAGATCTGCTGTCCATCATATCCTGCCGGCGCTTCAATCGCAGTGACCGAATCGCTGGGACATTCCTTCGGGAATGGCTTGAGACCTAACGCTTTCATCGCCTCTCGTGTCGCATGGGCCAGCTTCGCCGATCGGGCAAACACGGCGGCGAGCCCTTCTTCTTTCATCATCTTGAGGGATTGATCCAACCCAATGATCAGAGAAACCGGAGCGGTAAAGGCGGTTTGATTCTTGGAAAGCGCCTCTCTCTCTTTTTTGAAATTAAAATAAAACCGGGCGTTCTTGGATTTATCCCCTTGCGCCCATGCCTTCTCGGAAACCGAGACAAAGGCCAACCCCGGCGGCAGGGCCAACGCCTTTTGCGAACCGGCCACCATAATATCAATCCCCCATGCATCGGTTTGGATATCAAATACGCCGAGGGCCGAAACCGCATCCACCACCATGAGACACCCCGCGTAGCCTTTTACGATCTCTCCGATCTCTTTGATCGGATGCGCGACACCCGTTGACGTCTCCGAGGCCTGTACAAAAACCCCTTTGATAGAAGGGTCTTTCTGTAAGGCGGCCTTGACCTGATCCGGATTAACCGCATGACCCCACTCCACCTTAATCTCTTCCGCGACCACGCCATACGCCTTGCAGATTTTTGTCCATCGTTCTCCAAACTTTCCGCCATTCACCACGAGGGCATGATCCCCGGGGGAGAAGAAGTTCGAAACGGCCCCATCCATTCCACCGGTGCCGGTTGAGGCGAGGATTAAGACATCGTTTCGCGTTTGATAAAGCCATTTTATATCCTCCTTGACACGGCCGAGCAGGGCGGCAAATTCGGGGGCGCGGTGATGGATAATCGGCTGTGCCATGGCGAGCAGCACTTCGGGGGAAACCTGGGTCGGCCCGGGGGCCAAAAGATATCTTTTCACGTTTATTACTCCTTATATTCTGTTGTCGATAACCTCTACGTTTTTTGCGCAGACCATTTGTATGGCTCCGTTGCCTACCGCAACCAACGGCCGGTATGCCGGCTGCCTGAGAGCGGCAAGTTCGCAGGCGGCCGCCCCGCCCGTCCCGTGGCGGATTCAGGGGGCCATGGTAGCACAGCGGTCTAAAAACCGTCAAGAAATCAAGGAGCCAAAAGATAATACGATTTCGGCAAGAACAGGCCTCAACTTCCTTTTTAAAGGGGAAGTGATTTAGAGCTGGCCATTATTGTCTTTGCAGGGATTGAAACAGTTTGATGCCGGAGAGGGCGGCAAGAGAGCCCACAGA
>CAZSME010000066.1:0-7042 GCA_964607665.1 uncultured Nitrospirota bacterium
CGTTGATTGACAACAAAAATGTTTCGTTGTACTCTACCCGTCCGAGTGGCTTTTTAGCAGGGCGACGGGCGGATAGCTCAGTCGGTAGAGCGTCGGTCTTACAAGCCGAAGGTCACAGGTTCGATCCCTGTTCCGCCTAGGGATCATAAAAAAGGATGGCCTAAAAGGGGGCCGTAGTTCAGCTGGTTAGAACGCCGGCCTGTCACGCCGGAAGTCGCGAGTTCGAGTCTCGTCGGCCCCGCCATCCCCCGGATACGCGCCACAACATGAGGAGAAATAAGGCGGATTGGAAATACGTTGAACAATTCGGTTAACTTTTCTGTTATCCAGCTGATTCTCTCGGCGGGGATTGTCGCGAAAATTGTGCTGGTGATCCTTGCGTTTTGCTCCGTTGCCTCCTGGGCGATCATCTTCTATAAAATCATCACGCTCCGAAAAGCCGAGAAGGAAAATCGCCGCTTTCTCGCCCTTTTCTTAAAATCAAACTCACTTCGGGATTTGAAAGGCGAAGCGATTGCCTCGAATAAAGGGCCCATCGGGACATTATTCCGAGATATGATCGCGAAGATCGACTCGCAGTTTGATTGGGACAATGGCGTGCTGAAATCGGAAAATGGGAATCGACCTGTGGCCGGATTGGAACGGATCCTGCGGAGCGGCATTCAAGACGAAATCGACTATTACGAGCGGCATATCTATTTCCTGGCGACGGTGGGGAACACCGCCCCGTTCATCGGACTTTTTGGAACCGTCTGGGGGATTATGAACTCGTTTCGCGCAATCGGACTGCAGGAGACGGCCAGTCTTGCCGTTGTGGCCCCGGGGGTCGCGGAAGCCTTAATTGCTACTGCGGTGGGGCTGGCCGCGGCCATTCCCGCCGTGGTGGCCTATAACATCTTCGTCAATAAACTTCGAAGACTGGAGGTCCAGCTCGAAGTCTTTTCCTCCGAACTGATGACGTTAATCGAAGAGGCCTATGGCAAGGGTTTCCAAGAAACCATCAAGGGGTAGATCATGATGACCGGCCCGTCTCATCGTCGCAGGCCGTTGATGGGGGAGATCAATATCATCCCCCTGGTGGATGTCGTCCTTGTCTTATTGATTATTTTCATGGTAACGGCGCCGCTTTTATACCGGGGGGTGGATGTCAACCTGCCGCAAACCAAGACCAATACGATTACTAAAAAGCGATATGTCCTGACCCTTGCAAAAAACAAAACCGTCTATTTGAATAAGGAGGCGATTCCGATGACACAGCTTCCTCAAAGATTATCGTTACTGAAAGGGGAATCGGTTTATCTTCAGGCCGACAAAACCATTCCATACGGCATGGTGGTGCGCTTAATCGATCTGGTCAAACAGGCCGGAATCGATCAGTTGGGTATCGTGACGGAGCCCTCTTCTGAGAGGTTTTAATGTTTCTTTCTCTTGCGTCACATTCCCTGGTTGATCTTCATCGCGAGAGAACACTTTCCTACATGCTCTTTTTTTCGTTTTTCCTGCATCTCGTCTTTTTTTCGATGGTGGCCTTGATCTCTCCCCGGCCCGTCTCTCCCCCGGTTCGATTTCAGAGCTACCAGGTTGCCCTTGTTTCAATGCCACCCCGTCCCGCTGAACAGCCGATGGCCCCGGTTGTTGCTCCGATAGAGACGAACACGCCTCCTGTCGAAAACGAGGTCAAACAAGAAACCGTTTCTGTAATTAAGACGATTAAAAATGCGGAGCCGGCTCCGGTTGCGACGGTTCCCAACGTGGAGACGATGCCGCCGCTCGAATCCGATCCGAAGATTGCCCCCGCCCCGTCTGTGCCGGTTCCCGCGGAAGGAACTCCAACCGGCACGTCGTCTTTGGAACGTGAGAAAACGGTTTCCACGCCGGTCGCGCCAACCGATGCCACCGCAACGGCCTCGGTTGGTATTGTCGGCGGCGAAGGCGCGGGACAATCGGGCCTTGCCGCGCCGGGCCCCCTCTTTCAGTTTCCATACTATCTGCGCGCTATTGAGAGCAAGATCAGCGCGCAGTGGGCCCCTCCGCCCACAAAAAAGCAGACCGGAACGGTTGTTGTGATTGTTGGATTTACGGTAAAACGGAATGGTCAGATCGAGGCGATTGCGATCGAAGAAAGCTCTGGCAATTCTTTTTTTGACACATCGGCGTTGCGGGCGATCTTTAATGCCAGTCCACTTTCCCCGCTTCCAAAAGGGATCACCGAAGACCTTCGTGTCCATTTTCGCTTTGCAATGGGTGTGGGTTCGTGAGTCGGCCATTTACAATACCCCTTCTGGTTTTTTTGTTTCTGATCATGGGACCGGGGTTGAACGCTGCGGATGTTTTCTTAGGAACATCACGGGAGTCGTTTCAGAAAATGATCATTGGGATCATTCCGTTTGAGGGCGGTCGTCCGGGAAAGACACCCAAAGAGGTGCTGGCCCACGCGCTTTTAGAGTCGGTATTAAGAGAAGACCTGAAACGCTCACAACTGTTTCAGGTGGCCGATTTACCGGTGGGGGATACCGACTGGAGTCAGGGGGTCGATACCGACACGATCCATTTGGCGCGAGGGCGTGGAATGGTCGCGATGGTATGGGCGGAACTTTATTTTTCGAATGAGAAATGGGTCATGGAGGCCTATGCCTATGAGGCCGGAAAAGGGGAGGCGGTGATTCGATCCCGAGTAACAGCGGATAATGTCCGCGCATTGGCGCATCGTTTCTCGGATAAACTGGTGGCCTACTTTACCGGTGAGCAGGGATTCGCGGAAACAAAAATTGCGTATTTATCGAATCAAACGGGCAGCAAAGAGGTTTACCTGATGGATTACGATGGAGCAAACGAGACGAAGCTGACCACCGATCGATCGATTATTCTGTCACCGCGCTGGTCGTTTGACGCGACCCAAATCGGCTATACCTCCTATCGTAATGGGTCGCCGGACGTCTATTTTTTAGAGCTTTCGACCGGCAATCGAACGAAAATCTTTTCATCAAAAGGGTTAAACTTCTCCCCGGCCTGGGCCCCGCAGGGGGATCGGATCGTGTTTGCCTCAACCCGGGCGGGAAACGCCGAAATCTATATGACACGGCCGGATGGAACCGGCATAAAACGGCTGACCTTTCATCCCGGCGCGGACCTTTCCCCCGTTTGGTCGCCGACCGGCCGGGAGATTGCGTTTACCTCCGATCGGGGGGGATCGCCCCAGATTTATATCATGGACGCGGACGGTAGCAATGTGCGCCGCTTGACTTATTCCGGAAATTATAATACTTCTGCTGCGTGGGCGCCGCAGGGAGACTGGGTGGCCTATACCTGTCGGAACGACGCTGGATTTTTAAAAGTATGCGCGGATCGGATTGATGGGCAACAGTCACTGAACATTACCGAAGGCGGGGCCTGGGATGACGAGTCGCCCTCCTGGGCCGCCAATGGGCGAGAGGTGGTGTTTACGTCGAATCGTTTGGGAAAAGATCAGATTTTTGCGATCCGTCCGGATGGAACCGGACTGATCCGTTTAACATCCAATGGGGGAAGCAGCCCGGCTTGGGCGCCCCGCTAATTTAACAACGAAGGAGGGTTTTAATGAAGAGAGAGTTATCTGTTGTCGCGACACTGTTTGTTGTTCTGTCGTTGCTGCTGTCCGGATGCGGTAAAAAGGTGCCCCCCGTCGCGGGTGGGACCGGCGGGTCGGATAAATCGGCAACCGATCCATCCGGGAAAAAGGGGGGAGGTCCCGGAGGGGGAGATGGCGGTTCTGGAACAGGGCTCTCGGGGGGATTGACCGATGAGGAGATTGCTCCGATTCCGAAGGCGTCAGACAGTGAAGCAGCCTTGCCTTCCAACGCATCACCGGAGGAGAAGGTCAGCGCGTTGATCGATCTCTTTTTTGATTTTGATCAATCGGCAATCCGTGCAACGGACAGCCCGTTGATCGAACAGGACGCGAAGTGGTTAACCGCAAACCCAAATGTGAAGGTGCAGATTGAGGGACACGCGGACAGTCGTGGAACGAACGAGTACAATCTGGTTCTGGGAGAAAAGAGGGCCAGCGCCATTCAGAAGTCGCTGACGGCGAGTGGCGTGGACGTGTCGCGGCTCTCGATTATCAGTTATGGGGAAGAACGTCCTTTCTGCGGAAATCCGGACGAGACCTGTTATCAAGAGAACCGGCGAGGCCATTTCCGTGTTGAGTAAACGCTTAAAAATGACGGGATACCCCTTCTCCTTATCCCTCTCCCGCTTGCGGGGGAGGGGAGGGTGGGGGCTGCTTTTTTTTGTTTTTCTATCCGGTTGTGCGTTGCAATCGAGTCTGGTGGGTCTTGAGGAGGAGATCGGGAAGATACAGAAAACACAGCAGGAGTTTGTTCTTCGAGCTGAAACGCTGGAGAAGGAGATCGAGGCGCTTTCTGCAACGCTTTCTTCTTCCGCATCGTCCCAACCGATGAATGTGAAAGGGACGACGGCGCTGTTGGGAGAGATTGATCGTCTTGAAACGCAATTGCGGACATTAGAAGGGTTAATCGAGAAGGGACAACTTCAGCTTTTACAGGCAACACAACGGATGGACAATCAGGCCCATCGAACGGATCTGTTGTTGGGAAGAGTCGATGCCATTGAGCAGCGGCTGGTTACGAAAGAGAGTGAGGTGGAGACCCCCGGAGCGCCAACCTCCCAGGCCTCTCCGACCGAGGCGTATAATCTGGCCTATAACGATTACCTGAAGGGGAACTATGACCTGGCCATTCTCAGCTTTCAGAATTATCTTACGCAGTACCCCAACTCCAACTTTGTTCCGCAAGCGATTTTCTGGATCGGCCAGTCGCATTACAATAAGGGGGCGTATCCGGAGGCGATCACCTTTTTTGAGCAGATTGGAAAAAACTATCCGGATCATGATCGCGCGCCAAACGCGTTATTTAAAACGGCATTGTCCTTGATTGAACTCGGAAAGCTGGATGATGCCAAAGAGCGGTTAAAGAAGGTGATTGCGATGTTCCCCGAATCGAACGAATCGAACCTCGCGAAGGATCGGTTGGCCAGTCTGCCGTAGCGTATAGATGGTTGCACGAATCAAACTCAATCATTCATAACAACCCCCTGGCCCCCTCGCAGGGGTCGTACCCCTTTATGAAGGGGGAAAGACGGCTTGCCCTCATTCCCCCTTCATCAAGGGGGTCGGGGGGTTGTTTCCGATATCTCCCATGTCAAAAATTGTTGTCCTGTCAGAGCATCTTGCGAATAAAATCGCCGCGGGCGAGGTCGTTGAGCGACCGGCTTCGGTCGTTAAAGAGCTGATTGAAAACGCAATCGACGCGAACAGTCGGCGGATTGTCATTTCCCTTTCAGACGGCGGCACGCGGCGGATTCAGGTGTCGGACGACGGTGAGGGGATGTCCCCGGAAGATGCGCGATTGGCCTTTCAACGTCATGCCACCAGTAAGCTATCCAACGAAGAGGCGTTGTATGCGATCAACACGCTGGGGTTCCGTGGGGAGGCCCTCCCCAGCATCGCGTCGGTATCGAAAGTGCGTCTGGTCACGCAACGCGCGGGGGACGAAGGAACCGAAATGTTTATTGAGGGGGGCAGCGTGATCAAGACGTGTGGGATCGGTGCCCCCGTTGGATCAACGTTTGAGGTTTCGGAGCTTTTTTACAATACGCCGGCGAGAAAGAAATTCTTAAAATCGTCCGGAACGGAACTGGGCCATATCAGCAACCTCGTATTGCAATTGGCATTATCGTATCCCGAAATCCAGTTTCAATTGACCCATCAGAATAAAACGGTTCTGGATGTTCCCGCCGTTTCAGATCCGCAGGATCGTTTTCTGCAACTCTATGGGAAAGAGCTGTTGGAGCAATGCGTGCGGGTGCGCGGGGCGCTTCCGGACAACACCCTCGTCGTGGATGGATTTTTTTCAAGACCGCCGGTTCGTAAGAATCATCGCAAGGATCAGACGGTTTTTATCAATCACCGTGTTGTAAAAAGCCCGGTGCTTTCGCACGCGATTTACGACGCGTATGGGACATTTTTGATGAAAGGGGAGCACCCGTTTTTTTCGCTTTCTCTTTTCGTCGATCCGACGCGCGTGGATGTGAATGTGCATCCGACCAAAAAGGAGGTTCGATTTTACAATACCGATGAGATTTATTCCTTTGTAAAGCGGGTTGTGCGGGATCGATTGCAAGGCGGGGAGGCGCGCGCGGGGAGCCGCGTGGAAGAAGCGGTCGTCTTGGAGGGTCGGCCCGAGGGCCGGATGAATCAACAACGGCAAAGACCCGCTTCTTCAACCGGTTCGACCTGGGTCGGGTGGCCCGACACAAAGCGGGGGACGACAGGAAACAGCATTAAGACCGCCGGGGAGGGAGAGGATGCGACTGGGAGAGCGATAGCTGCCGGGGGACGGACAGAACCGATCTCGCTTTTCTCGTCGCCGCATCGGACCCCTTTTATTCGTTCGATTGGACAGGTTTACGGAACATTTCTGTTGGCCGAGATCGACGGCGAGTTTACCGTGATTGATCAGCATACCGCACATGAACGGATACTGTATGAGGCCTTTTTAGAACGAGGAGGTAAGCCGGTGATACAACCGCTGCTTATTCCGAAGCAGGTGGATTTGGCGCCGGCGCGTGCGGCCCTGGTTCGAGAGAGACTCAACATCTTGCACGAGGTGGGGTTAAAGGTTGAGGGGTTTGGCGAAAACACCTTTCTGATCCGAGAGGTTCCCATTGCGCTTGCAGAGATCGATTTCGAAGCGTTCCTGATTGACCTTTCGGACGACCTCGATGAGATTGAGGTTGTGAAACAGCCCGATTTGCTGATGCACAAGGTGATGGCTTCGATGGCGTGTCATGCGGCGGTTCGGGCAAATCAGACGTTGCGGCAGGATCAGATTGAAACCTTGCTCAACGATTATTTCAGTCGAAACACGCCCGCGACCTGTCCCCATGGACGGCCCGTGATTGTGAAATACCCCTTGCCGGAACTTGAAAAACTCTTTCGCCGCAGATAGTGTAGTGACAACGCGGCATCAACGGGATGTGCTAG
>CAZSME010000067.1:0-6896 GCA_964607665.1 uncultured Nitrospirota bacterium
GTTTATGTCACCCCTTCTGATCCCTTTTCAAAAGGGGAACCGCGCCTTTCTCCAGTGATTACCGTTTTGAATCGACCTCCGGAAATCACCTCGGTTCCTCCCGATCGGGGAGAGAATGGACAGTACACCTATCCGATTGTAGCAAGCGATCCGGACGGAGACCCGCTCCACTTCCTTCTGTTGAAGGGTCCTCCCGGGATGGAAATAGAGCCCAACTCCGGGATGATCCGTTGGCCGATTGTTTCCGTGCCCGGGAACAGGTCCGATATTACTATTGAAGTCAATGACGGAAAAGGAGGGAAAGCGATCCAGCAGTTTATGGTGCAAACAACTCCGGCGTCATAAGTTCCGTGGCCATCTTATGAGCACCTTCCCCACTGTGGAGGTAGGGTTAGGTTGTGGGTTGTGGATATAACAAGATCAAATGCGGCCGCTATTGATGCTTTCTGGGGGTTGAGCGGGCGTTGCGTTCATGGAGCGGGAGACGGGATTCGAACCCGCGACCAAGAGCTTGGGAAGCTCCTACGCTACCACTGCGCTACTCCCGCCTGGTTACGTTCTACCACAACGGCCTGACTTTTTCCAGTCTTCTGGGGCATGCTGTTCCAAGAAGATCGGTTTGCCCTCTGGAGATTGTTACTGACACGCAATGATTCAATCAGTCTTGTATGAAGCTGGTGACCCGAATGATAGGCTTCAATCCGACCCAGAATCGGTGTGCCAAGCAGGGCCAGGTCGCCAAGAAGGTCTAAAATCTTGTGGCGGACAAACTCGTTTTCAAAGCGAAGCCCTTCCCGGTTTAAGATCGCATCGTCTCCCAAAACAATCGCATTGTCCAGTGATCCCCCCTGAGCGAGTCCATTGGCGAGAAGACCTTTAATATCTCTCAAAAATCCAAACGTACGGGCTGGCGCAATATCTCGAATAAAGGCCGTCTGACTGTGCCGGTAGAGATAAGACTGGCCTAAAATGAGTGGGTGATCAAACGCGATTGTATAGTCAATCTCAAACGTGTCTGATGGAAAGAGACCGATTTTTTTCTTTCCATCGACAAGCGTAATCGGCTCTGTAACCGTAAAGCGTGTTCGTTCTTTATTTTGGTGAATCCTGCCTGCGTCAAAAAGAAGGTCTACAAAGGGACCTGCGCTGCCATCCCCGATCGGGACCTCTTCACCAGAAAGCTCAATAAAGAGATTATCGATTCCCAGGGCATACAGGGCGGCCAAAATATGCTCCACCGTTTGAATGCGGACTCCGTTTATCCCAATCGTCGTGGAGTAAAGGGTGGAAAGAACCTCCGCTTCGTTTACCGGAACAGAAACAAAACCCAGGTCGGAGCGTTTAAAGACAATTCCGGTCCCCGCAGGGGCCGGAACCAGCCGCATTGCTACCGGCTTTCCAGAATGCAACCCTATGCCACTAAAACAAACTTCTCTTTTGATCGTCTTTTCGTGTATCATCGATATTATTCCAAAAACATATAAGATACAGCCTGTTTTAATAGCAAAAATTATGCCGTTAAAATAAGTCTTTATTTATAAAAAATTACGTTAAATATCAGTATGTTAATGCTTTATGGAACAATAGATAATACGAATTCTGTATCAAAATAATACAAACGTGTTGTATTTTTACAACATGCATGGAGAACAGGGATGAAAATCGGTGTACTCACGGGTGGAGGAGATTGCCCAGGGTTAAACGCGGTGATTCGGGCGGTTGTCAAGGCCGCTTCGTTCCGGTATGGCTGGGAGGTGATCGGTGTGGAGGATGGATTTGATGGATTGCTGACGCCAACACGGGTTCGTCCGATGACACCGAAATCGGTCCGAGGTATTCTCCCGATGGGAGGGACTATTTTAGGAACAACCAGTTCGGTCAATCCGATGGCGGCAAAACAATCGACCGGAGAGCGGGGAGGGGCAGAAAAAACGGTCGATCTTTCCCCTCAGATTGCTGATAATGTAAACGCATTGGGCCTTTCCGCGTTGATTGCGATCGGCGGGGACGGCACATTGAAAATCGCGCAACATCTTTTTACGTTGGGTGTGCCGATTGTTGGGATTCCAAAGACCATTGACAACGATATTCCCGATACCGATTCGACCTTTGGGTTCCATACCGCAGTGAATACCGCAACGGAGGCGCTTGATAAGCTTCACACGACCGCGGAGTCGCATCGGCGGGTGATTGTGGTGGAGGTGATGGGTCGTTACGCCGGTTGGATTGCATTGGAGTCAGGGATGGCCGGTGGGGCCGATGTTATCTTAATACCGGAAATTCCGTTTCAAATCGAGGTGGTTTGTAAAAAAATTGTGGATCGTTATGAAAAAGGGGCGGGCTTTTCGATTGTGGTTGTCGCGGAAGGGGCAAAGCCGGTTGGGGGCGAAATGTCGGTTCTTAAACGCGGGGAAGATGGCTATGTGCTTCGGTTGGGCGGCATCGCCAATAAAGTCGGGAAAGAGATTGCAGACAGGACAGGTGTTGATGTTCGGGTAACCGTGCTGGGTCATATTCAACGGGGGGGATCGCCTGTCCCTTTTGATCGGAGCCTGGGCACCCGGTTTGGCGTTGCCGCGTGCGATTTGGCCGCAAAAGGATCCTTTGGCCAAATGGTCTGCTTGAAAGGGGGAGAGATTCAATCGGTCCCTCTTAAAGAAGCAACACGGGGATTAAAATTTGTGCCGGAAAATGGGGACGCGGTAAAAGCGATCGAGGCACTGGGTGTCTCGTTTGGCCGTTAGGGGAAGGCACGGCCCCCGGCGAACGAACCGCTCCCGCGGGTCGCGGGGTGCCCTTCCAACAGGCCGCTCCCGTTGGTCGCGGGGGGCAGGAACCTCCTTCGTCTGATCGAGTGCCGATTCGTTTCGAATACTCCTTAGCGGGCTATGATTTTTTTAGCACAATCAGTCGGTAGGTTTTAAATTTCTGGAAGGCTTCTTCATTACGTGTTTCGGAATATTTATACGTTAACTTCTCCAGTTTTTTTCTGAACAGATATTTTAATAGTTTATAAAAAAACGGATATCGTGTTAAAAGAAATGCATCGAGTGTTTTGGAAAACGGAATAATCCGCTGTACCAGTAGATCATTTATAAGCCTAAGGTTCGGACTTAAGTGTTCTGTCACATCTAAATCGGTATCAATAACGTAGCCCTTTTTTTTAACCAGCGCATAAAATTCTCCAATCGAATGTCCGCCTCCCATTGGGGAGGTTCCGATCACCGCATCTTTTTTAAAAAAATCAAAAATAATAACCGTTCCTGTTTCCGATAAAATCCGATCCAGGATATGAACGGCCTTTTGCATATTGACATATTGAAAGCTCTCGCTAAAAAATACCAGCCGATATTTCTCACGTAAAGAGGTTATCGGGAACGACTCAAACAGATATTCATAAATCTCGCCCCGTGTCGCATCTTTATACCGCTCCGTATTTTTTCGGGCCTGTTCTGCCATAAAGCGCGATGGCACCAGTCCATCCACGCGGTATCCCATCTCAAGAAGCTTCCGGGTGGTTGTTCCGACCCCGCAGCCGCTGTCCAGAATCCGGCCGTTTTTATCCGAACGCATGGCGTTCTCAATATGTTGAAATAAAAATGCGGTATGCGCCTGTTGCGCCGCCCAGTATGTTTCAATCGACGGGATCGCTCCCTTCTCCCAGAAGCCATAATGGAGGTTTTCGACTTGAAAAAGCTGTTGCGTTGCGACGAGCCCAAATTCTCTACTGTCCATGCTGATTTCTCGATCACCTTACGTTACAATAGGGCACCCCTAAAAACCTACTGCGCGGTCAGACTGCTGCGTTGCGCGGTGCTCGGAATCCTCATGTACATTACGTACACTGCGGTTCCTGTGCTCCGGGCGCCTTGCATTCAGGCCGCTCGTAACGGTTTTTAGAGGTGCCCAATATAATAACCTATTGAACACGATGAAAAACAGTTGCCCTTTTGAAGGAGATGAGAGAGATGGGTGAGACGCCCGAAGCCCGGATGACCTCTTATATTAAGCGGATTGCAACCGGCCCCGAGATGAGTAAGGATATCAGCCGGGAAGAGGCCCGTGATGGGATGCAACTGATTCTGCAGGGCCAGGTTTCCGATATTCAGGCCGGTGTCTTCCTGGTGGCCTTACGGATGAAGCGGGAGACCGATGATGAAAATCGCGGTGTGTTAGAGGCCTTGCGAGACGCAACGCTTTTTGCCAATGCCCCGGTTCCGGAACTGGCCGATATTGCCGACCCCTACGATGGGTTTAAACGACATCCCCCGACATCCCCATTTCTGCTTCCCATCCTGGCCGCTTGTGGTCTTCCGGCGATCTCTCATGGCTGCGCATCGGTCGGCCCGAAATTTGGTCTGACGCATCGGCAGATTTTTGCAAAGGCGGGCGTTCCCATTGATCTGACCCCCCAAGAGGCTGCGGCGCGATTAGCCAATCCCCGCGTGGGATGGGCTTATATCGATCAGTCGATTGCTTGCCCCAGACTTCATCGTCTGACCGAATTGCGGCGCTTGATTGTAAAACGCCCCTGTATTGCAACGTTAGAGAAGCTTTGTGGCCCGGTGCGTGCCGAGCAAAAAAACCATCTTTTTATTGGCTATGTTCATCATGGCTACGAAACCCAAATCCCAATGGTCGCGCGGCACGCAGGCTTTGCCTCCTGTGTGAATATCAAGGGAATCGAGGGGGGGGTATTGCTGCCGATGAATAAAACCATAACCGCGTATGGATATACGGAGGGGTACGACCCCTGCGAGGGGAAAGAGGCTGGTTCTTTTTGTTTTGATCCAACCGAGGCGGGCATTTCAACGGCACTTCGGTCAATGCCGATTCCTCCGGCATGTCAGGGCGGTATCGACGCATTGGCCGCGCTCTCGGCACAGGTTGGTGTCGAGGCATTATCGGGTGTTATAGGCCCGGCCCGTGATTCCCTTGTCTTTACTGCATCGGCGTTTTTATACGCGATTGGACGATTTTCATCTCTTCATGACGCGGCACGGGTTGTTTGTCAAAAGATCGATTCAGGGGCGGCGTTAGCGCATTTTCATAAAGGGCAGTAGGGGCGACCCGCCGGGTCGCCCCGATCCTCCCCGTTGATATAGGGTTAGGCCATGGCGGATCTGTTCTTCCTTTTTTTTATCGGCGCGTTGTCGGGCCTGTTGGCCGGACTGCTTGGGATCGGCGGCGGCATTGTTATTGTCCCGGTGCTGATCTTCTTATTTGAAAAAACCGGCATCGCACAATACGCGACCCAGTTTGCGATTGGAACCTCTCTCGCCTCCATTATCTTTACCGGATCAACCAGCAGCCTTACCCATCATCGAAAAGGGGGGGTGGAGTGGATAACAGTCCTCTGGATGGCCCCATTGATGATCGCAGGCACCCAAATCGGAAGTGTCATTGCCGGACAGATCGATAGCCATTTATTGAAGCGGCTTTTTGGTATGTTTGAAATGTTTATCGCGATCCATATGTGGTTTCCACCCCACAATAAAACCGTTCCAGCGATCCCCGTATGGGCAATTTATAGTGTGGGAGGACTCTTAATCGGCACCCTCTCCGCCCTTTTTGGGATTGGGGGTGGAACCCTCACGGTACCGCTGCTGGTCTTCTTTCTCAAAAAGCCGATTCGGATTGCCGTTGGAACCTCTGCGGCGACCGGTGCGGTGATGGCCCTGTTTGGGACAATCGGTTTTATCTATCAGGGGAAAAATGTTCTTCCCGATCTGCGTTGGGGTTTTGTCGTTCCTCAAACCGCTCTTTTAATTGCGGCGGCGGCGAGTTTCGCGGCCCCATATGGCGCGACCCTTGCGCACAAAATCGATACCCTGCTTCTCAGCCGGATATTTGCCTTTTTTTTAATGGTGATTGGCGTGATGTTGATCGATCTGTTTTAGAGGTGTCTTTTGGCCCGCCATCTTTGTTCTCTTGGCTAGAACGGTGCCGACCAAATCGTAATCGTGCGCAGCGGTGATTTTCAGATCAACAAAATCCCCCGGAGAGACGGTCTGTTGGCCGATATCGTTGATATAAACCACGCCATCGATATCCGGGGCCTGGCCTTCCATTCGTCCCTCAAGGAGCCGGTCTGTCTCGTTTGAGACCCCAT
Organism: uncultured Nitrospirota bacterium; assembly: GCA_964607665.1. Taxonomy (GTDB): domain Bacteria; phylum Nitrospirota; class Nitrospiria; order SBBL01; family SBBA01; genus CAZSME01. The sequence continues at coordinate 6,113 of CAZSME010000067.1, forward strand.
CCACCAGCGCCTTTTGGGTTGTTCCGATCAAGGCCCGATTTTTTCGGCGCGATATCTTTTTCTGCATTTTGAGAATCGCATCCTGCCGCCTTTGTTTGACTTCGGATGGGACCGGATCGCCCAACGGAAAGGCCGCGGTTCCCTCTTCATGGGAATAGGTAAAAATGCCGAGCCGGTCAAATTGGGTGGCTTCGATGAATTGATATAACGCACGAAACTGAGTTTCGGTCTCACCCGGAAAACCCACAATGAACGTGCTGCGGAGTGTCACGTTTGGAATCTGATCCCGCAATCTGCTAATGAGCTGTTCAATCTCTTTTCGTTTTCCTTTTCGATTCATTGCCCGTAAGATCGTGTCATCAATATGCTGCAACGGAAGATCGATATAGCGGCATATCTTTTTCTCGGAGGCGATTGTTTCAATCAGTTCAGGAGAAAAATCGGTTGGATAGGTATAAAACAGTCGAATCCATTCGATGCCATCAATCTGAACCAGCTCTTTTAAAAGCCGCGGAAGCGCGCCCTTCTCACGTCGATCCCAGCCAAAGCTCGTGAGACTCTGGGCGATGAGATTCACTTCGACCACCCCCTCTTGTGCGAGGCGACGGGCCTCCTCCACCACCGACGCGATCGATCGGCTTTGAAGGTCGCCTCGAAACGATGGGATGCTGCAGAACGAGCAGCGATAATTGCATCCCTCTGAGACCTTAATGTAGGCCCAGTGACGCGGGCCGATTCGTAATCGAGGCGTTTCGGGTTGATAAAGATAGGTGGATGCGCCGGT